>NZ_JAPYKP010000018.1:0-62873 GCF_037179725.1 Mesorhizobium sp. Cs1321R2N1
ATGGACTACGATTTGGGATATTTCGACGATGAGACATGCAGGCTCGAACCACTCCAAAACCCGTTCGGGCCAAAAGTGTTACCCATGTCTCCGGTATAAACCGTAACCCATGTGTCCGGAACGGACCATCTGACAATGGTGAGCGTGATGGGATTCGAACCCATGACCTACTGATTAAAAGTTCATTCCCGTCGCTTTTGCCAAGCCTTTGCTTTCGTTCAATATTGCCTGTGTCCGCGCACTAACCTGTTGATTCGTAAGTGTCATGTTTTGACAAATCATGACACTGTGCGACAATGTCTGCATATGAATGCTCGTCGATTGGACGGACACAGTGCGGACACGAACCCCCATGAAGCTCAACGATACCCTGGTCGATAAACTGCCCCTGCCGGCGACCGGCAACAAGATCACCTACGACGACGACGTAAAGGGCTTCGGCATCCGCGTCACCGCCGGTGGCGCGCGCTCGTTCATCCTGAATTACCGCACCCGGAGCGGCCTGGAGCGGCGGTACACGATCGGCGCCCGCCCGGACTGGAAGACTGGTGCTGCGCGGGAAGAAGCGAAGGATCTCAAAAAGCGGATCGACGTGGGCGCCGATCCTATGGGCGATCTCAAGTCATCGCGCGATGCCAAGACCGTTGCCGATCTCTGCGACCGATTTGAGAAAGAGCATTTGACCAAGAAGCGGGACGCAACCGCGCGCGACTACAAGGCCCTGATCAAAAACCGCATCCTCCCTGCTCTGAAGCACAAGAAGGTGGCCGACGTCGAGTTTACAGACATCGACAACCTGCATCGGAAGATTTCCAAGGACGCGCCTTATCTGGCAAACCGGACGGTGGCCGTGCTTTCCAAAATGTTCGGGCTCGCTATCAAATGGAGGTGGCGCACCGACAACCCGGCAAAGGGAATCGAGCGCAACGATGAGCAGAAGCGTCACCGTTACTTATCCCCGGCTGAACTGGCGAAGCTGACCGAGGCGCTGATCGCGCTGGGGGATCAGCAGGCCGCAAACATCTTCCGGCTTCTCCTTCTGACCGGCGCGCGCCGTGGCGAAGTGCAGGCCGCGAAATGGGAACAGTTCGACCTCGCCGCCGGGGTATGGACAAAGCCCGGCGCCACGACAAAGCAGAAGACCATGCACCGAGTCCCCCTCTCTGCCCCGGCCCGTTTGCTGCTCACCGAGCTTCGCGAGAAGGCCAAGGACGATGCCATCTATGTGTTCCCCGGTCGCGGCGCCGATCACCGCGTCGAGATCAAGAACGAGTGGCGTGACGTGTGTGTTGCCGCCGGCATCGTCACAGCCGAAACCGTGGGCGAAAAGGTTGTGGTGAGGCCATCGGCGCGCATCCACGATCTGCGTCACACATACGCCTCTGTGCTGGCCAGCGCTGGCCTTTCCCTGCCGATCATCGGGGCATTGCTTGGACACTCACAGCCGGCCACGACGGCCCGCTACAGCCATCTTATGGATGATCCGCTGCGGCAGGCCACCGAGCGTGCCGGATCGATCGTGATGGCCAAGGACAAGGGCGCCGATGTGGTCAGCATCCATGGTGGCGCAAATGGTTGAATGGATCTCCTTTATCGAAGCCGTGGCGCGCATCGAGATCACACTGAAGGTGTCGAAGCCTGCTCCCTTGCTGCGCAGCGCAATAGACGAAGGTTCCGTCGAGGCTCGCGGCGAGAGGACCGTTGAAGGACCGAAGTTCGCAAAGCCGGTAGCGTGGCACGATGCCGTTAACCGGTATGCCGGCGGGCTGACCTATGTGGATCTCGAAGCGGACCAGAAGATCGCGGCTGCAATGGATGACGTGCCAGAGGAGGTCAATCTGGAAAGCTTAATTGCGTGGATGCACGATCTAAAGGGCGTGACACCGCCGCTGGCCACAAAGGCAAAAGTCCCGCATAGGCCACCCGAGAAGCTTGAGGCTGTCAAAGCGGCTTTGCGAACGCTTCCGCAAAACTCTTTGACGGGTAAGAGAGAGGCACTGCTTTGGGAGGTCGGTCAAATGATCGCTCCCATGACAGTCAGCAAGAAGACCCTCAACCGCGCGCTGAGCGAGATAGGACAAAAGTAGGCCGCACCTTCTGTCTCTCTTATGCGCTGAAAAAATAGGTCAATTGGGTGTCGTTCCAACCAACGGAAGGACACCCGATGACAAAAATTCTAGACGACTACCTCACTCGCGATCAACTCGCAGCTGAGCTCAATATCACCCCTCGCACGGTATGCCGGTGGCAGGAAATGCCAGACGGTATTCCTCACGTCCAAGTCGGCGGACGCATCCTTTACCGGATCGCATCCATTAAAGCCTGGCTCGAATCGCGTGAGCGCACTCCCAACAAGCGGAGGGCGGCATGAGCTTCCATCCCTCCCCCGAAATGCTCGATGCCGTCAACGAATGGCGCCAGCGTCGCCCTGACGAACGGGTGCGGTTGGCTCTCGTACCTCTTTTGCGGCAGCGGTTCCATATTGGTCCGGCCGAAGCCGTTGAAGTGATCCGCCAGTCTCATGCTGGAGGCGCCAATGCAGACGCCTCTTGAAATGCGAAAGCCCGCCGGCCAGGGCGAGCTTCGCGAAGTCGATATCCAAAGCAGCAAGAACCCGACAATAGCCGAAGACCTCCGCCTTAGGCAAGCATCGCGCATCATAAAGCGCTTCCCGATGTCGGTGCCCGTGGCTCTGACTGTCGCGCGCCTCGCTTATGGAGGCCGAGCATGATCAACGAACCTGTTCCGCCTCCCGTTGTCGCCAGGGTGCGCGCTGCCCGTTCTCACCTCATGGACGCGCAGTTCCGCCTCGATGACTTCGGCTACTCCTGCCGCCTCTTAGACCGCCTCCAGGACGCCGCCACCAGCCTCCTTGCCGAGTGGGCAGGTAGGACCAGGCCCGACATTGAGCCGCGAGCTGCAATGCCGCCTCACGTAGCCGAAGCCGCGAAAGAGTACCGGCGCGTTGCAAGGAGGTCTTATTAATGGACATTCTCGACTACGGGCGAATGAGCAATCTGCCGGAGCCAGAATGGCTGGTGGGTGGTCTGATCCAGACGCGCTCCACCGCCCTGATGTTCGGCAAGAGCAACAGCTTCAAAAGCTTCTTGGCGATCGACATTGGCCTAAGCGTCGATATCGGGCAGGACTGGGCCGGCAACGAGGTCAAGCCGGGTGGAGTGCTGTTCGTCGCTACCGAAGGCGCCAACGGGGTCGGCAGGCTGCGTATCCCGGCATGGTACCAGCATCACGCCGTTGCCGAGGAAGATCGCCGGGCATTCCTTTACCCGCAGGAAATCTGCCTCGACACCACGGACGACGTGACGGCGCTTATTGCCGCCATGAACTTGCGCGGAAACTTTGCCCTGGTTGTCATCGACATCTTCGGCGGATCAATGAAGGGCTCCGAGATCGAAGACAAAACCGCAAGGGCGTGGGTTCACGGCATCCAGCGCATTCTCCGAGAAACTGGGGCATCCGTTCTCGTTGTGGCGCACACAGGATGGCAAGACGACACCAGGGCCAGGATGCACACGCATTTCTGGGGCTCGTTCGATACCCGCTTGCGCATGGAAGGAGACAAGGACGCATTGACTGCCACGCTAACCGTCGAGCGCCACAAGGATGCCGACAGCACCGGTTCCTGGGGCTTCAGGATGGTGCAGTCCAACGGGTCACTGATTGCCGAGTTGGACGCATCTGTCAGCACTGGCGGTGGCAAGAAGAGAACGCTGTCCGCCGGCAACAAGTCCGCACTCAATGCTCTCGATGACGCCCTACAGGAGCATGGCGTGAGGAAGTTCGGACAGGACTGGCCGCCCTGCAATGTCGTGCAGATCGATCAATGGCGGCGGCACTGCTACCTCCATTCACCGGAGGACAAACCTAACACCAAGCTGGTCGCCTTCAACCGTGCCAGGAAAGCCCTGCATGATGGCGGCCACATCCAGTTCTATGACGACCATGTGTGGAGATGCTTCGGGTAGCGGCGGAGCGTGACATCAGGACACCCTTATAAGGGGGTGTCATGTCATGTCACGTTCTCCTCCACCGTGACGCACCGTGACATTGTCAGGCTTTGTCACGCTTGTCAGGGGTGAACGGCATGGGTTTCGAATGATGAAAACATCGCCCGAAACGCACCTGCAACGCCTCCAACTTTTTCTGGCGGCATCCGGCTTTCCGGAAGGTGATCGCTCATCCCTGAAAAGATATGAAACTGATTTGTTATCAGTAGACATTTCAGGACATATGCATTGTTTCTGTTTGCTTTTCTGTCGTTCAGAGTTGATCGTGTCCGCACAGTGTCCCTGATTTGGAACCGAAAATGCCCTCAGATACCCAGACGAAAGAGGCACGAAAGCCGCAAGGTCGGAACCGTATCACCAATGGTTCCGCTACCGTCGCCGCTGATGGTCGAACGACTTGGGTCCGCCGCCTTCGTGATTTGATCGAGGCTCACGAGCAGGATCTTGGCGGGACGGACAGTCTGAGCCAGGCACAGCGGTCTCTGGTGCGTCGTGCTGCTACGTTGTCGGTGGAACTGGAGCGGATGGAAGCTACCTTCGCCACCGCCGGCCAGATCACCAGCGATGACCTGGACAGCTACCAGCGGGCAAGCAACACCCTTCGCCGCCATCTGGAGGTGCTGGGGCTGCGTCCACCTCAGGCAGCAAGGCACGATCCTGAATCCGGCGTGTTTGTGAATGGGCGCGTCATCCACGAGGTGCGCGACAACATCGACCTGTACGGCACCTGCGTAGGCAGGAAGGAATCCAAGTACGACGCAGCCCGCCGCATCGCCTACGCCGTCGCACAGGCCAAGGACACGGGCATCCCCATTCCTGAGGCCCTTGCTGATCTTGCCGTGCAGCTTCGCATCGCAGACTTCGCTGATGGGGAGCCGCTGGTTTCCAACGACAACAACACCTCTGACCCGGACAGGAGCGTCCTGTGAGAAACCCCATTGAACTGATCTGCGAGGGCGTTGCTGCCCTGGAATATACCCCGTCGATGGAACCCGGCCCGGCAGGCAAGCCGATGGTCTGGCTATGCCGTGCCAATGGTGAACGCCTCGAACTGATCAGAGGCCGGGAAGAGGCTGAGGCTCGTGCTGTGGCCTTGATTGCCAAGGGCTCGCTGAAATGAGGGACTTCGCCACACGCCGCGCCACCGCTGAGAGCCGCATCGCTGCACTGACACGGGCGCGTGGCGTTGCCATGCTCGATGCCAAGAGCTTCGACAGTCGGGAACTGGCGGCCCTGGAGACCGAGCTACAGGCCATCGACGCTGCCGAGGGTGAAGCCATGCGCCGCGAGCGTGAGGCCGCCACCGCCGCCGAGAAGGCCCGCCGCGACGGTTTGAGGCAGAAGCTTGAGCGTTTCAACGAAGATCGCCTGGAGGCCGCCGAACGGGCCGAGAAAGCCGCCCGGGATCTGTGCGAGGCGGGCAAGCTATGGATCGCCGCCAATGGTGATTGTGCCCGCATCGTCCGGGCCTTGAACGCCACTGGAGGCGGCGCCGGCCTGCTCGATGCCACCGAAACCGAGACTCGCCTGTCTCTGATGCTGACCAACGTGCTGAAGCCGCTTGTCGGCCTTCGCCGCAAGTTCGGAATGATCGCCTTCCCTGATGCCTTGGGCCGCTTTGCCGGCAACTGGCGGGAGATTGAGGCCGCAAGCACCCAGACTGAAATCCTGTCTGTCCTGAAAGGAGCCGATGCATGACCAAGACCTCCCTTGATGTTGCCGATCTGAAGACCGCCGCACGCACGGCACCGGAGATCGATCCGGCCCGCGTGATGTTGCAATCCTCCGGCCAGTGCTGGCGCGAATACATGGTGCGCGTGCCTGCCGATTTTGTCGCTGACGACCTGAAAGAGCCGGGTGTGTGGCGCAAGCTCCAGAACGGCAGCAGGAACGCGCTGCGCAAGTTCGATCGCCTGTTCATCGTCGCGTATGATGAGACTTGGGTGGCTGAGGCCATCGTGGCATCCGCCGACATGAAATCCGTGGTGCTGGCAAAGCCCCGCGTGACGACCATGCCGACCCGTTTCGACAAGCTCTTTGAGGACGACAAGTACCGCGTTGCCTGGAACGGCTTTGGCTACATCGTGGAGCGCAAGAGCGACGGCCACCCGATGACCCAGGCTACGGCCAATGCCGAACTGGCCACCCGCCTCCTGGCCAACCTCTATCCGGCGAGGGTTGCGTGATGTCCAACGATCTTATCACTTCCCAGAACTCCGGCGCGGTTGCAGAGCCTGCGACGAGTGACCTTCCGGGCGGCGTTGAACAGGGGGGATTTGCCTCTCTCCCTGCCAATTCCGCCCGGAAGGCCGAAATCGAGGCCATCATGCGCAGCGACTTCTCCCGGTACGAGGACGAGGGCTTGGACAAGGAATATCGGGCGCTCATCCAGGCCGAGATCGAGGCGGTAAACCCCGATGCCGGAACACCGACCGCTCCGACGCCAGCCGACACCGCCCGAAACTCGCTGTGCAGCTCTGCCGCCGGCCAAAAGCTGGTCTACGAGTGGGAGCGCATGGGCGGCTTTGGCACCCACCTTGCCAACGTCCAGAAGGATATCGGCGCCATTGTGCGTAGCGTGGGCGGCAACCGTGAGCAAAGGGTGTTCATAGAGACCTTCTCCCGCTCTGTACCGCACAGCGTCGAGATTGCCCTGATGGACGAGTTCGCGAGCGGCATTCCCTACGTGCAGCCCGCCGGGCAAGCCGAGATCGACATCTTCAGCAAGACCCCTGCCGGCAAGCTTCTGGTGCAGGAGTGGGGCTCCTACGCTCCTGAGAAGGTGGCGATCATGCGCACCCGCACGCTTCGCCTCGTGCAGGCCATGGATGAGGACGACGCGGCCGATTTCTGGGCTTGGTTCGACGGGCTCGAAACAGCAACGATTATGAAAATCTTTCGTCAACTGGCGGGCTGAACATGGACCCCATCAACAACGTGTTGCAGCAAAACGTCCCCAGCTTCGAGGCGCCCGGCCCTGCCGACGACGTTACCGAGGTGGCGCCTGGCGGGTTCCCGCTGGGCCTCTCGCGGGTGAAGCCTGGCGCCAATGCTTTCACCGGGTACCCGGCACAATATGAGGGCGCTACGCCGGCGATGTTGATCCAGTCCGCCCTCAACGAACCCCTGAGTTTGTTCTCCACACTTGAGCAAAGCGCCAAGACCGGGGTTCTGGAAAGTCTCTTCCTCGGCTCTGCCCTGCGCAAGGCGACAACCGATACCGGCGCGCCGATCGCGGCCAATCGAGGCGAAAGCCCGGAGAGCTTCTTCGCCCGGCGCGATGCGGCAAACCCGATCACCGAAGACCAATACAAAGCTTCCGCCTCCTATCGGCAGGGCATTCCGTGGGATGCGGGGATGACTGAGACGCGCGCTGCCGCGCTGGCCGATTCCTATGACGCGCAGAAGGTTCGGGAATACTTCACCCAGAAACGGCCCATCACGGCCTTTATCGGCGGCTTGGCGGGGCAGGCGTTGGACCCGATCAATTACGTTCCTGTCGTGGGGGAATCCGTCAAAGCAGCCCAGATCGCCCGATATGGCTATGTCGGTGGCCGGCTCCTGACGAGTGCCGCCGATGCGGCGTTGAACACTGGCATCGCCAGTCTGGCCACCTCCGGAGATCGTGCGAAGTTTGGCGATGACGTGTCCTGGCAAGCAACGATTTCCCAGATCGCCACGGCTGCGCTCATCGGCGGCGCCTTCGGAACGATTCATGGCGTTATCGAGGGCCGCACACCTCGCAGCATCGACCCGGCATTGCGCGCTGAGACAGAGGACCGGCTTGCCACCCTGAAGACCACACAGGAAGCCCGTATCGCCCTCAATGAGGGCATTGACGCGATTGTCCGTGGTGAGGATGTTTCCCTCTCCCCCAACGCTACCGAGCCGCTGGCGCGCGTCTCCCAAGAGGTGCAGCGCGTCGAAGCCATCCGCCGCGCGACCGTAGATGCTACCCCGATCGCCAAGCCAGCGACGATGGAAGACGTGGCGGCTTCCTATAGGGCGGTTGCCGCCGCTCACCCTGAAATGGACCCGACTGTCAGCCCCTCGACCTTTGATAGCCTGATGCTCTCGGATCTCCAGGCAAAGGGGTTCGACGGCATTGCCGGCGACGAGAATGCCCGACCCATGCCGCTTTCATTCGATCCCGCCGCGATCGACGTTCCAACGGTTCCTAAAAAACAGCCGGTGATAGATCCCAACCTGAAGGTGGGCAGTCCCGAATTTGCCGCCGCCGTGGCCAAAGAGTCCACCAAGTGGTCAGAATACCGTGCTGCCAAGCTCACCCGACAGCAGCAGATAGGCAACAGGATGCACAACCGGCTGGTGCGCTGGCTGGATGCTACGACCGGAATCGGCCTTGGCTTCGGCAGGTTCGAGAACCACGATCTTCTGCCCGAACTGATCAACTATCACCAGCGGGAGCTTGCGGCGTCAGTCTCCCCGAATACGGCCCGCGCAGCCGTCGAACCCCTGCCAGAGGGCAGGAAGGAAGCCGAGACGCGCATTTCGAAGCCGGAAGACGTTGCACAGCAATTTCATGTGGACGCCAAGACCGGCGCGTTCAAGGAAGAAGCCGACCTGACGCAACTCGCCACCGAAGGCCGCCTGTCCGAGGAAGACATCCAGCACATGGCGGAAGCTCACGTTCAATTCGACCAGGCATCCGCCTACGGCGAAGCCCTGAAATCCCTTGCCACCTGTTTAATCTAGGAACCCCGATGACCAGTGTACAAATCGACATCAAAGATGGGTTGAGCTCATCGACGGCTTTCAAAGGCCCGGTGAAGGCGGCGACAACCGCCAATATTACCCTGAGCGGTCAACAGACCATCGACGGGGTGGCCATCGTTACCGACGACAGGGTTTTGGTGAAGGACCAGACCACGGCTTCCGATAACGGCATCTACGTCGCTGACACTGGCTCTTGGCGCCGGGCAAAAGACTTCAACAACAACCGCGACGTGAAGACCGGGACAATGGTCAACGTGACCGGCGGAACGACAAACAGCGGAATTTGGCAAGTCACGACATCCAACCCGATCACGATAGGCTCAACGAATCTCGCCTTCGCCCGAAATGCGCAGCCATACGATGCCGACCTGGCAAGCTGGGCCGCCGTCAATCGGGCCACTGGCGTCGACGCCTTGGTCACTACACCCTCCAGCGCCAATCTCCGGGCGCTTCTTACTGATGAGACCGGCACCGGTTCCGCTGTCTTCGGCACCCAGCCGACGTTCACCGCCGGCGCGCAATGGAGTTCCGCCAACTATGGCGCCGCCCTCGTTGCGTCCGGCACTCGCAACAATGCCATTGCCATCCTGGATAGTGCAGGGGCCAATCCGTGGGCGATTGCCAACACTTCCGGGGTTCTCCGATTCTCGGCCATGCCGGCGCTGGGCAACACGGCAACAGCGCCAATCGACGGCTTTGTTCTGAGCACAGCCGGAGACGCCGGAACCGGCGACCCGCTCACCCCTCCATATCAGGTCGCCCCAATCAAGACGAAACTGGCGCTCTCCGGCGTTTACAATGACGGCGTGTCCGGCAACATATTCCAGGTTTCGTCCTGGGTCAGGAATTCCGGCACGGCACCGGCTGTTGCGGGTTTCTTTCTTGGCGAGGCGACGGGCGCGGGCTCGAAAGCCTGGGGACTTAACGTCACGGCTTTTGCCAACAACGCAACTGCGGTCGTTGACGCCGTCGAGATCGACTTCGCCTCATTGGTGGCTGGCGGCTTCGCAAACGGTGCGCTCATTGTGTATGGGAGCGCCTTGGCAGACACGGCTGGCGCCTATGTTTGGTGCCAGGCCAGCGATGTAAAATCCGCGCTCTACGGCATCAACTTCAACAAGTTTGGTTCTAACCCGCCCATTCAGGCGACCGGCACCCTCTTCAAGACCACAGGTGCCTATACCGTAGCCTCGGGCATCGACATCTCCAGCGTCACGACGACAACAGCCTTCAAGTCGAATGGCTTCTCTGTCGATGGGACAGGCAACGTCAACGCCGCTGCTGCGTTCACCCCAACCATCGTCGGCGGCACAGGCGTGGCATCAACGCTCTCGCTGCGGGCGACGACTGGGGCAGGCGCCGGATCTGAGGCGATCATTTTCCAGGTTGGAAACGCAGGCGGGACGGAGGCGATCCGCGTCCTTGGTGCCGGCAACATCCAATATACCGGCACTGCCAATTTTGCTGCCAACGGGACTGTTGCGACGGTCCTGGGCAGCCTTGGGCCAACTGGATCGCACACTACCGTTCAGGAATGGCACGCGTTCAAAAACAGCGCAGGCGTCACCCGGTGGGTACCCTGCTTCTAACGATTTTCATAGGAGAAAACCAGTAATGAAAACTTTTGCTCTCAATGATCGTGGCCAGTTGAAGGCGCGGGACTTGCTGAACGAGATCGTCAAGCAACCGATCGGCGGAACCGGTCGTGCCGCCACGACACTGGATCAGATGCGGCTCGATATCCGCCTGATGGACAAGCTCGAAGCGGTTGCCGGCCAATGCATAGAACTCGAAGACGCGGACTGGAATCACCTCTCTGCCAAGGTCAGAAGCTTTCCCTTCGCGTTTGCCGACCGAGACATCCTTGCGTTCTGTGATGACGTTCTAAACGCAGGAGAGCCAACTCCTAAAACCGGCTCATGACAGCAAGCAGCAAGCCGAAATAGGCAAAACCCACAATGACCTCGCCGCCTTCGCCAGCGTATGCATAGACGGTGCTGCCTAGAAAGTAACTGAGCAGCACGGCGCCTATGAGGTAGACGGCGAGGACGGCGACCATCTGCCGTTCTGTCATTGGCTCAGCCGATCAACGCTCTGAAGAATGACCGATAGACCGGCGGCAACAGCGGCAAAGCTGGCCCAGCGGCTTTGCCGGGCGATGTCGGCCATGAAATCATCCATGGAATCGCGGATCGTGATTGTTGCAGCTCTGACGCCAAGACAGGCGGCAAGGATGCTGGTGGCAATCGACAAGTACGGAATCAGCATTTCGCCCCCCCAAGCTTCGCCCCTCGCAGGGCGCGCTTGAATTCTTAACATACTGAGAGCATCATGTCCGTGGGCGTAGCAACCCGGACCAGTGACGACCAAAAATCGTTGGCGCGATTCTTTGTCGTTTCTCCCGCTTAGGGAGTGACGCGCAGCTTGGCGGCTGCCGCGAACGGCCTTTCTATAGGCCGGGGGCGGTGGTGCTGTCCAGACCTCGCGGTTAAAAGCCACCGGCTCGTCTCACTGGCGAGTTGCTAACCCCCGGCTTCGGCGCCGTCCGCCGTTGATGACGTCGCGGAAAACTTTTCCGCCACGTCGCCGGCCGTAGCAAGCCGGTTCGAACCAGTGAGACTTGGAACAATGACCAGACTTCAACGTATCGAAGCGCTGCTAGACACGCTTCCGACCGACGCAGCCGAACGCCTTCGCCGCAAGTTCGATCGAGTTCTTGCGGACGTTTGGCAGTTGCATTCGACCGGCACCGATCCGACCGCAATCAAGGCTTACATTCGCAGCCCGGAGGCGTGGGCATGAACGCGCCAGTCGGAACACTAAAGCCCTTCGGCATTCCTGAGGGCATGGACCCGCGCACATGGCGCAAGGCGATCGAAGCGCAGCTTAACGACCTATTCGACCGCGCCACGTCGCTCATCACGGCTTTGGACTGTATGGAAGCCGATTGCGACCTTGAGGAAACAAACGACGACGAGCCGTCACTGGGTTGGTCCGATCGCGGACCACAGGCCACCAGCAACATGTTCCTGGATGGCCGGGGGAGTGCCTACGACGACCGGGAGCAGGACAACAGCGATGATGAGGACGATGGGACTCTAGAGCCATCCCCGGGCGCGCCAGAGCGTTGTTCACAAGCCCATTGGGCGGACGGCAGTCGCGGCGATCATGAGCGGGAGGAAGACCATGATCGCGAATGGGAGGCCGCCTGCGCGGCATAATTAACCGGAAATCGGTTTACGATAAGGCCCGGTGGCTTCGGCTTCCGGGCCTTCATTTTTGGACATAGTGCGGACACGAAAAAACAGAGACACAGAAACCCGCCCTCACCTCTCGCAAAGTCCTGATTTTCTTGAGTTTTTGGTGAGCGCGATGGGATTCGAACCCATGACCTACTGATTAAAAGTCAGTTGCTCTACCGGCTGAGCTACGCGCTCCCGCGGGCTCGAAAAGGCCGCCCTCGAAATTGCGCGGAACATAGGGAGAGTGCCGCGACCGGTCAACCGGAAAAGATAGGTTCCAAACCCGCTCTTTGCCCTAAATCGCTGGCCCCTGCTTGTTCCCCGTGTTCTGGCGAGCAGCCAGGCAGTTTCGATCTCAGTCCGGCGGGGGCCGCCAGCATGGGGAACAAATCCGACGCGCTATCGTTTTTTGCCAATGGGACGCCCGACAAACGCTTGAGGAGAATACCAATGAATAGAATCACAACGGGCCTGCTTGCCGCCACCCTCTCGGCCACATTCGTCGCGGCGGAGGCGGTGCCGGTCAACGCCCAGCCGGCCTACGTGCCATTATCCCAGGCGGCAACGCCGGATGTGCAGACAGTGCAGTACCGGGAGTGGAGGAGAAACCGCTCCTTCGATCGCAATTTCTCGCGCAATCGCAGCTTTAGCCGCAACGGTGACATGTATTGGAATGGTCATCGCGGCTATCGTGAATATCGCCGCGGCTATCGCCGTCACGGCGACTACTGGTTCCCGCTCGCGGCCTTCGCGACTGGCGCCTTGATCACCGGCGCGATCGCCAACGAGAACAACCGCGTCTATGAAGGCAATGCCCATGTGCAGTGGTGCTACGACCACTATCGGAGCTATCGCGCCTCGGACAACACCTTCCAGCCGAACAATGGTCCTCGTCGGGAGTGCCGTTCGCCTTACTGATCCTGCGTGAGGATGAATACAATGCGTCGAAAGGCCCGCGCCAGCTATGGCGCGGGCCTTGTACCTTTAATTGCCGAACGGCATCAGCCTGCCCAGTTGACGCTCTTGAGGACATAAAAAAGCGCACCACCTTCACCTTGGGGTGAGCGGTACGCTCCTAGTGCATCGCAAATTCGAACCATTACGGCGGTCAATTCCCAACCCAGCACTTCAAGCTCATTCTCCGCATCTATCACGTAAGGCTGAGTCAGTTCGCGGATGTTGTTCTTCTCGCCGAAAGATCGGACCAGCCTTGCGTCTCTGAGAAGACTATCGGGCAAATTTAAATTCGCCCATGCCCACAGCCAGTTCTGTGCCTTTGCGTTTGTGGAACCGGCGAGCTGGATTCCGGTGATCACCTTGGTCGCCCCATCCTGGGAGAACAAGAGGCTTCCGTTCTTCAAGTCATAGCGCGACCAGTGGCCAATGCGGAATTCTTTCTCCAAACGGCTATTCTTGGATTCCAACTGCTCGATAGCCTCTTCGCGCCAAGCAGAATACCAGTTTGGCTCCATTTCCCCCTCGCCCAATCAGACGGCTCTTTATGACACACTGAGCGTTCTTCGCACCGCATCGCGCCAGCCTGCCAGCTTGGTGGATCGGATCGAGCTATTCATATCAGGCTCGAACCGTCGCTCAAGTGCCCAACTTTTCGCAAACTCCCTCGCCGCCGGCCACACGCCCGCCTTCGAGCCGGCGAGCCAGGCGGCCCCCAGCGCGGTCGTCTCGAGAATAGTCGGCCGATCGACCGGTGCATCGAGAATGTCGGCCAGGCGCTGCATGGTCCAGTCCGAAGCCACCATGCCGCCATCGACCCTGAGCACGGTCTTTGCCTTGGCGCCCTTCCAATCCTTGTGCATGGCATCGAGCAGGTCGCGGGTCTGGTAGGCAACGGATTCCAAAGCCGCTCGGGCGAACTCGGCCGGACCGGAATTCCGGGTCAGCCCGAAGATGGCGCCACGGGCCTCGGCATCCCAGTGCGGCGCGCCTAGGCCGACAAAGGCCGGCACCAGATAGACGTTCTGCGTCGGATCGGCCTCCGCCGCGAGCTTGCCGCTCTGCTCGGCCTTGCCGATGACCTTGATGCCGTCGCGCAGCCACTGCACGGCAGCTCCAGCGATGAAGATCGAGCCTTCCAGCGCATAAGTGGTCTTGCCGTTCAACCGGTAGGCGATGGTCGTCAAGAGGCGGTTCTTGGAGCGCACCAGATCGCTGCCGGTGTTGAGCAGCGCAAAACAGCCTGTGCCGTAGGTGGATTTCATCATGCCCGGTTCGAAACAGGCCTGACCGATGGTCGCGGCATGCTGGTCGCCGGCAACGCCGAGGATTCTTATCCCGGCGCCAAACAGGCTTTTTTCTGTGATTCCATAATCATCGGCGCAATCCTTGACCTCCGGCAGCATCACGGCCGGGATCCGCAGGATGGAAAGCAGTTCGTCGTCCCAGCCATTCTTCTCGATATTATAGACCAGCGTGCGCGAGGCGTTGGTGGCGTCGGTGGCGTGCACCTTGCCGCCGGTCAGCCGCCAGGTCAAAAAACTGTCGATGGTACCGGCCAGCAATTCGCCCTTCTCGGCACGTTTCCTCGCGCCCTTCACCTTGTCCAGCATCCAGGCGATCTTGGTGCCCGAGAAATAGGGGTCGAGCAGAAGCCCTGTCTTGAGCGTAAATTTCTTCTCCAGCCCCTGCTTCTTCAGTTTCTGGCACAGCGGTGCCGTGCGGCGGTCCTGCCAGACGATGGCATTGTGGATCGGTTTGCCGGTCGCCTTGTCCCAGATGACGACGGTCTCGCGCTGATTGGTGATGCCGATCGCCGCCACATCGGAAGCCTCGCGGCCAGCGGCCTTCAGTGCAGCCTTCACGGTGGTCATGACGCTTGCCCAGATATCTTCGGGATCGTGCTCGACCCAGCCGGAGGCCGGATAGCGCTGGGCGAATTCCTTCTGCCCGCTGCCCACGACCTTCATCTGGCCGTCGAACAGGATCGCCCGGGTCGACGTCGTTCCCTGGTCGACCGCCAGCACAAAACCGCTCATTCCGCATCCTCCGCCTTGACACAAAGAAGGGAGACGGCAACGCGCCGCCTCCCTCAATTTCACACGGGCGCGAACGCCCGCATAGACCGTCTTACTTCTGCCAGCTCTTGACCAACTCGTCGTAGTTGACGGTGACCGGCTTTTCCTTCTCGTTGTCCAGCTTCAGCTGCGGCGCGAGGTTGCCCTTCTTAACCGCGTCGGCATTCCAGTAAGCAAGGTCATGCTCTTCGGCCATCTTCGGACCGATATCGCCCTGAACACCCGACTTCTCTATACGCTCCAGAACCTTCTCCTGATCGGCGCAGAGGCCATTCATGGCTTCCTGCGGCGACTTGGAGCCCGACGAAGCGTCACCGACGTTCTGCCACCAGAGCTGTGCCAGCTTCGGATAATCGGGAACGTTGGTGCCGGTCGGCGTCCACTGTACGCGCGCCGGCGAACGGTAGAACTCGATCAGGCCGCCGAGCTTGGGAGCGCGTTCGGTGAAGCTCTTGTCGTGGATCGTAGAGTCGCGGATGAAAGTGAGACCGACATGGCTCTTCTTCACATCCACGGTCTTGGAGGTCACGAACTGCGCATAGAGCCAGGCGGCCTTGGCGCGGTCGGTCGGGGTCGACTTCATCAATGTCCACGACCCGACGTCCTGATAGCCGAGCTTCATGCCGTCCTTCCAATAGGAACCGTGCGGTGACGGCGCCATGCGCCATTTCGGGGTGCCGTCGTCGTTCATGACAGGCAGGCCGGGCTTGACCATGTCGGCGGTGAAGGCAGTGTACCAGAAGATCTGCTGGGCGACATTGCCCTGCGCCGGAACTGGACCCGATTCAGAGAAGGTCATGCCTTGCGCCTCAGGCGGCGCGTAGGCCTTCAACCAGTCGAGGTATTTCTGGATCGCATAGACCGACGCCGGGCCGTTGGTGTCGCCGCCGCGCGCCACGCATGAGCCGACCGGACGAGAGTTCTCGTCGACCTTGATGCCCCATTCGTCGACCGGCAGGCCGTTCGGCAGGCCCTTGTCGCCGTTGCCGGCCATCGACAGCCAGGCGTCCGTAAACCGCCAGCCGAGTGACGGATCCTTCTTGCCGTAGTCCATGTGGCCATAGACTTTCTTGCCGCCGACGTCGCGGCCGGTGAAGAACTCGGCAATGTCCTCGTAAGCCGACCAGTTGACGGGCACGCCGAGGTCATAGCCATACTTGGCCTTGAAGTCGGCCTTGTTCTTCTCGTCGTTGAACCAATCGTAACGGAACCAGTAGAGATTCGCGAACTGCTGGTCGGGAAGCTGGTAGAGCTTCTTGTCCGGCGCTGTGGTGAACTTGGTGCCGATGAAGTCGTTGACGTCGAGCATCGGATCGGTGACGTCCTTGCCTTCGCCCGCCATCCAATCAGTCAGGTCGCGCACCTGCTGGTAGCGCCAGTGGGTGCCGATCAGATCGCTGTCGTTGACCCAGCCGTCATAAAGGTTCTGGCCGGTCTGCATCTGGGTCTGGATCTTCTCGACGACGTCGCCTTCCTGGATAACGTCATGCGTGACCTTGATGCCGGTGATGGCGGTGAAGGCAGGCGCCAGCACCTGCGATTCATACTGGTGGGTGGTCAACGTTTCCGAGACGACCTTGATGTCCATGCCGGCAAACGGTTTGGCCGCATCGATGAACCACTGCATTTCCTTTTCCTGATCGGCGCGCGAGAGCGTCGAAAGAGGTCCTATCTCCTTGTCGAGAAAGGTTTTTGCCTCATCCATTCCGGCATAGGCGTGGCCCGCGCCGAGCAAAAGGACAAGGGCTGTCGTTGATGTTAAAAATTGCCGTCGCATTGTGTCTCCTCCGAGTTTTTAAAAGGTTTCAAGTGCGAACTGGAGCGACCACCTACGCGCGGCCGCTCCATCAGTATCCCCCTCTATACGTAGCGGAACACGCCAATTGCGTAGACCACGGAGAGAGCGAGAGCCCACCACAGGTTGGGCCCAATCAGACCCAGCCAAGCGAGATGGATAAAGGCGCTGCCAAGCAGCGAAACGAAGAGGCGATCGCCGCGCGTCGTCTCGAAGCGCAGCACGCCGATACGCGGATTGCCGCCGGGCGAGGCGTATTCCCAGACACCCATGCCAAGCAGAAGCAGCGCGATGACGCTGAAGAACGCGGCCGTCGGCCAGGTCCACGCCATCCAGGAAAAGTCGAGGTTCATGTCAGACCCTCCCCAGGGCAAAGCCCTTGGCGATATAGTTTCGCACGAACCAGATCACGAGCGCGCCGGGGATCAGCGTCAAAACGCCGGCGGCTGCCAGCAGACCCCAGTCCATGCCCGAGGCCGACACCGTACGCGTCATGGTCGCGGCGATCGGCTTGGCATCGGTCGTGGTAAGCGTGCGGGCGATCAGCAGTTCGACCCACGAAAACATGAAGCAGAAAAAGCAGGCGACGCCGATCCCGCTGGCGATCAGCGGCATGAATATCTTGATGAAGAACCGCGGAAAGGAATAACCGTCGATATAGGCTGTCTCGTCGATTTCCTTCGGCACGCCCGACATGAAACCTTCCAGGATCCACACCGCCAGCGGCACGTTGAACAGGCAGTGCGCCAGCGCCACCGCTATGTGCGTGTCGATGAGGCCGAAGGCCGAATAGAGCTGGAAGAAGGGCAGCGCGAACACGGCCGGCGGCGCCATGCGGTTGGTCAGCAGCCAGAAGAACAGATGCTTGTCGCCAAGGAAGCGATAGCGCGAGAAAGCGTAAGCCGCCGGCAGAGCCACCGACACCGAAATCACCATGTTCATGACGACATAGGTGATCGAGTTGATGTAGCCGGAATACCAGGCCTTCTGCGTGAAGATGGTGACGTAGTTGGCGATCGTCGGTGCATGCGGGTAAAGCGTCAGCGAGTTGACGATCTCGGCATTGGTCTTGAAGCTCATGTTGATGAGCCAGTAGATCGGCAGCAGCAGAACGATGATGTAGAGCGTTGGCACGATCCACCACCAACGCGATTCCTCGCCGCGCCGGCGCATCCGCCTGTCGAGTTCGCCCTGTGACAGCGAACTGGCGAGCCCCCCTTCCGCGGCGGCGGTCCGGCTCATTGCATTGCGCTCGGTGCGTTCGTTGGCGCCAGCCATATCAGCGCTCCGCGTCGTAGTTGGTCATCACGGTGTAGAACACCCATGACAACAACAGGATGATGAGGAAGTAGACCAGCGACATTGCCGCCGCCGGACCAAGGTCGAACTGGCCGAGTGCCGTCTTGACGAGGTCGATCGACAGGAACGTCGTCGAGTTGCCCGGACCGCCGCCGGTGACGACGAAGGGTTCGGTGTAGATCATGAAGCTGTCCATGAACCGCAGCAGCACGGCGATCAGAAGCACGCGCTGCATCTTCGGCAACTGAATGTAACGAAAGACCGCCCAGCGCGACGCACCGTCGATCTTGGCCGCCTGGTAGAATGCATCCGGGATCGAGACCAGGCCGGCATAGCAGAGCAGCACGACAAGGCTCGTCCAGTGCCAGACATCCATGATGATGATCGTCACCCAGGCGTCGAATGGATCCTGCACATAATTGTAGTCGATGCCGATCGCGTTGAGGTAATAGCCCATCAGACCGATATCGCTGCGCCCGAACACCTGCCAGATGGTGCCGACCACGTTCCACGGTATCAGCAGCGGCAGCGACATCAGCACCAGGCACACCGGCACGCCCCAGCCCTTTTTCGGCATGTTGAGCGCGATGAAGATACCGAGCGGCACTTCGATGGCTAGGATGATGAAGGAAAAGATCAGGTTGCGAACCATCGCTTCCCAGAAGCGGCTGGACGAGAGCAGGTCCTCGAACCATTCGGTGCCTGCCCAGGTGAAGACATTGTTGCCGAACGTGTCCTGCACCGAATAGTTGACGACCGTCATCAGCGGGATGACCGCGGTGAAGGCCACCAGCACCAGCACCGGCAGCACCAGGAACCAGGCCTTGTTGTTCCAGGTCTTTTCCATCTACGCCCCCATCTCGACGCGCCAGGAATCGGCATAGATGTTGATGCCGGCCGGGTCGAACCGCACCTTTGGTTCGGCGGGTACGGTTTCGTCCTCGCCGATGACCGCCGCGATGTCGCGGCCTTCCAGCTTGGCGCGCACCACCTTGTGGCGGCCGACATCCTCGACCTTGGTGATTGAAACGGCCATTCCATCGCGGCCCAGCCGTACATATTCGGGACGGATACCAAGCTCGATGGCGCCACCGCCGGCCTTGGGCGCACCCGGCAATTCGATCCGCTGCGACCCAAGCGTCGCCGTCCTGCCATCGATTGCCACCGGCATGACGTTCATGCCTGGCGAGCCAATGAAATAGCCGACAAAAGTGTGACGCGGCCGCTCGAACAGTTCCGCCGGCGTGCCGATCTGCACGATGCCGCCGTCATACATGACCACCACCTGGTCGGCGAAGGTCAGCGCCTCGGTCTGGTCGTGCGTGACATAGACCATCGTGTAACCGAAGCGGCGGTGGAGCTGTTTCAACTGCGAGCGCAGCACCCATTTCATGTGCGGATCGATGACGGTCAGCGGTTCGTCGAACAGGATGGCGTTGACGTCCGAGCGCACCAGCCCACGGCCGAGCGAGATCTTCTGCTTCTGATCGGCGGTCAGGCCCCTTGCCTTCTTTTTCGCCCACGAGGCCAGGTCGATCATGTCGAGCGTCTCGCGCACCTTGCGGTCGACATCTGATTCCGGCACGCCGCGATTGCGCAGCGGGAAGGCCAGGTTGTCGTAGACGGTCATGGTGTCGTAGATGACCGGGAACTGGAACACCTGCGCGATGTTGCGCTCCTGCGTCGACAGTGTGGTCACGTCCCTGCCATTGAACAGCAACTGGCCGTGCGAGGGGTGAAGCAGCCCCGATATGATGTTGAGCAGCGTGGTCTTGCCGCAGCCGGACGGCCCAAGCAGCGCATAGGCACCACCATCCTCGAAAATGTGGTGCACTTCGCGTAGCGCGAAATCGGCATCCGTGCGCGGGTTCGGCAGATAGGAATGCCTGACATGGTTGACGTCGATGCGTGCCATATCGCTCCTCCTAAGCCGCCAGCTTCGGCGCGGTCACGGCCTGGCCGTGCTCGTCGAAGACCATGATGTGACGCGGGTCGATGAACACCTCGATCACCGCGTCGGTCTCGAAATCCCTGATGCCGTGGGTCAACATCACCCAGCGGGCATCGGCAAAGTCGAGATGGATGAAGCTCTCGGACCCGGTGATTTCGGTGATGGTGACCTTTGCCCGCACCGGCACCGCGGAGACATTGGGCCGATCGAGCGAAAGATGGTGCGGCTGGAAGCCGATCGTATAGTTCGTATCGGCGATGCCGACGAGTTCCGCCGGCACCGGCAGCTTGACCCCGCCCTCGAGCAGAAAATCCGCCCCCTTTTTGGCCAGCACGATGGTGTTGAGCGGCGGATCGGCGAAGGTCCTGGCCGTCACCAGATCGACCGGTTTGCGGAACACGTCGATGGTCGGCCCAAACTGGGTGATGCGGCCTTCCGACAGCGTTGCCGTGTTGCCGCCGAGCAGCAGTGCCTCATGCGGCTCGGTGGTGGCATAAACGAAGATGGTGCCGGCGGCGGCAAAGATCCTTGGCAGTTCCGCCCGCAATTCCTCGCGCAGCTTGTAGTCGAGATTGGCAAGCGGTTCGTCGAGCAGCACCAGGCTGGCATTCTTGACGATGGCACGCGCCAGCGCTGTGCGCTGCTGCTGGCCGCCCGACAGGCTGAGCGGCGTGCGGTCGAGATAGGCGGTCAGCTTGAGGAGAGCCGCCGCTTCGCGCACCTGACTGTCGATCTTGCGCTGCTCGACGCCCGCCACCCTGAGCGGCGAGGCGATATTGTCATAGACGGTCATCGCCGGATAGTTGATGAACTGCTGGTAGACCATGGCGATTGTGCGCTTCTGCACCGGCGTGCCTGTGACATTCTGACCGTCGAACCAGACCGAGCCGGAAGTCGGCACATCGAGGCCGGCCATCAGCCGCATCAAGCTGGTCTTGCCGGAAAGCGTGGGCCCGAGCAAAACGTTGAGCGAGCCGTGCTGAAGCGTCAGCGACACATCGCGGATGTGCTCGACCGCACCCACCGTCTTGGTGACGTTCCTCAGTTCCAGCATGACGCCTCCTCCCAGGCTTTCCGCATCAGCTCAAAACCTTCTTCATTCAGCAGCCGCGACATGCCGTCGGCTTATGCCGCGCATGAATTCATCGAGCGATGCCACCTGCTCGCGGCCGAGATGCAGGCCGCGCTTGGTCCTGCGCCACAGTACATCTTCAGCCGTGATAGCCCATTCGTTTTCAACGAGGTAACGTATCTCGGCCTCGTAGAGATCGGCACCGAAATTGCGGCCCAGATCGGCATTCGATTTGGCCAGGCCCAGAAGAACCTGTGCTCGCGTGCCGTAAAGCCGGGTCAGCCGGCGGGCCAGGCGTGCGTCGAGGAACGGATAGGCCGATTTCAGCTTCGCCACCTGCGCATCGAAACCGGTGGCGGGAAAATCGCCGCCTGGCAGCGGCGCATCTGATGTCCACGGCTTACCCCGCTTGCCGAGAAACCCTTCGATCTTCTCCAGCATCGATTCCGACAGCCGGCGATAGGTGGTGATCTTGCCGCCAAACGCGTTGACCAGCGGCGCGGCGCCCTCGCCGCCATCGGTCTTCAGCACATAGTCGCGTGTCGCTTCCTGCGCCTTGGAGGCGCCGTCATCATAGAGCGGACGCACGGCCGAATAGGTCCAGACGATGTCCGAGCGTTTGACCGGAACCGCGAAATACTCGCTGGCAGCGGCACAAAGATAATCGGTCTCTGTGTCGCTGATCTTCACATCATGCGGATCGCCGGGATAATCCTGATCGGTGGTGCCGATCAGCGTGAACTCGTCCTCGTAGGGAATGGCGAAGATGATGCGGCCGTCCTTGTTCTGGAAGAAATAGGCGCGCGGATCGTCGAACTTCTTGGCGATGACGATGTGGCTGCCCTGCACGAGGCGAACATTGTGAACGTCATTCTGCCCGACGACGCCCGACAGCACGTGGTCGACCCAAGGACCCGCCGCATTGACCAGCAACCGGGCCTTGACCTCTTCCGTCTCGCCGGTCTGCAGGTTCTCGATCTTTATCGTCCAGATGCCGCCTTCCCGGCGGGCGCCAATCACTTTCGTGCGGGTCCGGATCGTTGCGCCCCGGTCAGCGGCGTCACGTGCGTTCAGCGCCACCAGCCGCGCATCGTTGACCCAGCCGTCGGAATATTCGAAAGCCTTTTTGAACAAGGGTTTCAAAGGCTTGCCGGCCGGGTCGCTCGTCATGTCGAGCGTCCTGGTGGCCGGCAGCAATTTGCGCCCGCCAATGTGGTCGTAAAGGAAAAGGCCAAGCCGGATCAGCCAGGCGGGGCGCAGGCCCTTGGCATAGGGCAGCACGAAGCGCATCGGCCAGATGATGTGCGGCGCGTTCTTCCACAGAACCTCGCGCTCCATGAGTGCCTCGCGCACCAGGCGGAATTCGTAGAATTCGAGATAGCGCAGCCCGCCATGGATCAGCTTGGTCGAGCCGGACGAGGTTCCGCTGGCGAGATCGTTCATCTCGGCGAGAAAGACCGAAAACCCGCGCCCAACGGCATCACGGGCGATGCCGCAACCGTTGATGCCGCCGCCTATGACGAAAATGTCCCGGACTGAAGATGTGTCCACTTAGCTCCTCCACGATTTCGCATTGCACCATTTTGGGTCTTTTGCGAAACCGTTGCGGAATTATTTCGAACTCATAACGAATGTCAAACGAAATATCACACACCTGCGAGAAGACCGGTGAATCATCTCAGCCAAGCGATGTCTCGATCAGCTGAACCTCGGCCTCCTGGCAGATCTTGCGTACCGAAGCGATATCGCAGCGATCGGTTATGAAGGTGTTGACCTGCGACAGGTGACCGATGCGCACCGGCGCCGTACGTTCGAATTTGGTCTGGTCGGATACAAGGATGACATGCCTGGCATTGGCGATAATCGCTTGCGCCACCTTGACCTCGCGAAAATCGAAATCGAGCAAGGCGCCATCATGATCGATGGCCGAGGCGCCGATGACAGCATAGTCGACCTTGAACTGCCTGATGAAATCGACCGCCGCCTCGCCGACGACACCCCCGTCCGAGCCGCGCACCACTCCGCCCGCAATCACCACCTCGATCGACGGGTAGATGCGCATCCTATTGGCAACATTGATGTTATTGGTGATGACCATCAGACCGTCATGATCGAGTAACGCCTTGCTAACCGCCTCCGTCGTGGTGCCGATGTTGATGAACAGCGAGGCGTTGTCGGGGATCAACCTGGCCGCCGCGCGGCCAATCGCTTCCTTCTCGTCGGCCGCGATCTTGCGCCTGGCTTCATACTCCATGTTCTCGATACCAGACGGGAACAAGGCGCCGCCATGGATGCGCGAAAGCAGCCGCTGGTCGCACAAATCGTTGAGGTCCTTGCGTATGGTCTGCGGCGTCACGTTGAAATGCGTGGCCAGATCATCGACCAGCACGCGACCATGATCCTTGGCCATCTGGATGATTTCGGCATGGCGTGGCGATAGATACATGGGCGACCTCCCGCTTTCGTTTTTCTTGCTTATAATGGAAAACGAAACCGATGAAAAGGCGCAAGCCGGCTAACGAAATCCGATGATTGTACGGGTGAACCTCGGCGCGACCTTGATCCAGCCTTTTCAGGGCGTGGCACGCGCGATTTCGGTAATGACGTTGAAAGCGGCGTCGACGTCCTCTGCCGTGGCATCGAACTGACCGACCTGGAAGCGGATCGCCACCCTCCCATCGACCCTCGTCTGCGTCAGGTAGATGCGGCCATCGTCGTTGATCGCATTGACGAGCCGCAGATTGTGCTCGTCGGCATCGGCGCCCGATGCAGCCTGGTGCCGGAACGAAAACAGCGACAGCATCGGCTCGCTGACGATTTCGAAATCCGCCTCCCTTGCCAGACGCAGCGCAAGGCCTTCGCTCCAGGCGACATGGTTGCGGATCATGGTTCGCAGGTTTTCCAGTCCATGGGCGCGCAGCAGAAACCAAAGCTTCAGCGCCCGGAAGCGCCGACCAAGCGGCACCGACCATTCGGAGTAGTTGATGATGCCGTCGCGGCCATGCGTCTTGAGGAATTCGGGCTTGATGGCCAGCGTGCGAACGAGGTCCTCGGGCTGGCTAATGAACTGCATCGAGCAGTCGAATTGCGCGCCCAACCATTTGTGCGGGTTGAAGACGATGGAATCCGCAAGCTCGGCGCCGGCCCAGAAATGTCGAAATTCCGGGCAGATCATCGCCGACCCGGCCCAGGCGGCATCGACATGCAGGTAGAGCCCGTGCCGCCTGGCAATCTCCGCAACCGCTGCAATATCGTCCGTGCCGCCGGTGCTGGTGCCGCCGACGCTGGCGATGATGCCGGCGGGCAGCATGCCGGCCTCGCGATCGGCGACGATTGCCGCTTCGAGTGCGGCCGCTTCCATGGCGCGAAAACGGCCGGCGACCGGAATGCGCACGAGATTGTCCTCGCCTATGCCTGACACCCAGATCGCCCGATCGATCGAAGTGTGCACCTGGTCGGAGGAATAGATGCGCAACCGCCCCTGCCCGGCCAATCCTTTTTTGTTGCCTTGCCAGTCCAGCGCCCGCTCGCGCATGGTCAACACCGCGTTGAGTGTCGCCGACGAGGCCGAATCCTGGATGACGCCGGAGAAACCCTCCGGCAGGCCGAGCGCCTGGCGCATCCAGTCGACGGTCCGCGTTTCAAGCTCGGTCGCCGCCGGCGACGTCTGCCAAAGCATGCATTGCGCGGCCATCGCCGACACCAGGTATTCAGCCACCACCGAGACGGGCGCCGCGTTGGCCGGAAAATAGGCGAAGAAGCGCGGGTGCTGCCAATGCGTCATCCCCGGCACGATCTTCTCTTCGAAGTCGGCGAAAATCCTGTCCATCGGCTCCGCGTCTTCGGGCGGCGACGCCTCGATGCTCCTGAAAATGTCGCCCGGCTCGACCAGCGGCCGCACCGGCCGCTCACGCAGATTGTTGCGATAGTCGGCGCCCCAATCAGCGGCACGTTGCGACCATTGCCGGAAATCATCATTGTTCATCTTGTCCTCCCGACATGATCTTTCGCCGCCGATGATGCGCCGGCTTTTGCGAACGGCGAGATATGCGGACTAGCCAGGAAAATCCGGCAGGCTGGCGAACGCCGTCTTCAGGGCATTCGACCATCCGTCGGAGATCGTGCGGTAATACTGGTCGTCCTGGGCGATCCGCTTTTTCAGACCAACCTGAAAGGCACCCTGTTCCAGGAAAAGCAGGTCGAGCGGCAGGCCGACCGACAGGTTCGACTTCAGCGTCGAATCGAACGACACCAGCAGCAGTTTCACCGTCTCGGCGAGGCTCATCGTCTTTTCGTAAGCGCGGATGATGATCGGCTTGCCGTATTTGGTTTCCCCGATCTGAAAGAACGGCGTGTCGTCAGTCGATTCGATGAAATTGCCTTCGGGATAGATCATGAACAGGCGCGGCGGGCTGCCCTTGATCTGCCCACCGAGGATGAAGGAGGCATTGAAATAGGAATCGGCTTTCTCGCCCGCTGGTGACGATTGCGCGATCACTTCCTTGACCGTGTCGCCGACCAGCCGCACCGTCTGGTACATCGATGGCGTTTCGAGCAGCTTCTCGTGGCGGTCGGTCACCGCCTTGGTGCGTTCGTCGAGCAGGCTGACCACGGCCTGCGTCGTCGCCAGATTGCCGGCCGACATCAAAACGATGACGCGCTCGCCCGGCTGCTCCCAGACGTGCATCTTCTTGAAGGTCGAGATAGAATCCATCCCGGCATTGGTGCGCGTGTCCGACATGAACACGAGCCCGCGATCGATCTTGAGGCCGACGCAATAGGTCATGGAATCTCTTGAGGCAGTAATCCCTGGGGGATTACTGCTCTACCGTGACGGCGACCGCAAGCAGTTCTTCCGCCTGTCCCAGTCGAATTCCCGACACCGGCGAAGCGTCACGGTAATCGCGGCCGGTGGCCACCTTCACATAGCGTTCGTCGGGAGAAATACCATTGGCGGGATCGAAGGCAACCCAGCCGAGGCCCGCGACATGGGCTTCGGCCCAGGCGTGGCTCGCCGCCTGCTTCACCGCCGCATCCATCATCAGATAGCCGCTGACATAGCGGGCCGGAAATCCCATGGCGCGTGCGGCGGCGGCAAAGATGTGGCTATGATCCTGGCAAACCCCGGTCTTCAGCATCAAGGCCTCTTCGGCCGGAGTCGTCGCATTGGTGGTTCCCGGCGTGTAGGCGACGCGCTCGCCGATGGCGGCCATCAGCCGGTGCAGCCTGTCAAGGTCGGTGCCCTTGCCGAGCGCCTCGGCAAGATCACGGATGCCGCCGCCTATGGTGGTCAAAGCGGTCTCCTGCGCGAACAACCAGAGTGGCGCGAAGCCTTGATGCGGCCCGCTGACACCTGATGTATCGCGCGTCACCACCTCGCCCAACGCTTCGACTGTGATGAAGTCGTGATCACCCTCGACGCTCAGCAGCCTGCTATCGTTGCCATAATGGTCGGTAAATCGCACTTCCTCGCGCGCGCCCTCGACCTTCAGCGCCCAGGACAGCACGGTCTGGGTCGGCCCGCTCATGGGAAGCAGCCGTAGCCTCTGGAGCAAATACTGCACCGGTGCGTCGTAGCGGTATTCTGTCCGGTGCGTGATTTTCAGCCGCATGGCCATCTTCCGTTCGAGTGCATGATCCCTGGCGAAAGCCGGTACCCACCTTTCGCTGACGCGGTCCTTCGGTTCGGGATCATGTTTCAATAAAACCTGTAGTCTTGCGCGATCTCGTCGCCGAGCCTGGTGTTGTCGCGGATGAACCCGGCCAGGAACTCATGCAGGCCGGCGTCGAATATATCCTTGATCGACCCTGCCCCCAGCATCGCCTGCGTTTTTTCCGCCGTTGCGTGACACGCATGGCGCTCGCCATAGTCGTCGGAGAGAAACTTCAGATGCTCTGCCAGGAAGCGATAGCAGAAGGTCAGCGATCGCGGCATGCGGACATTGAGGATCAGGTAGTCCGCGATATTGGTCGGCTTGTAGTCGGCGTCATAGACCCAGCGATAGGAGCGATGCGCCGACACCGAGCGCAAGATCGATTCCCACTGATAGTTGTCGAGCGTCGAGCCGACCCAGGAGATCGACGGCAAAAGGACGTAGTATTTCACGTCGAGGATGCGGGCGGTGTTGTCGGCGCGCTCGACATAGGTGCCGAGCTGCGAGAAGTCGAAGATCTCGTTGCGCAGCATGGTGCCGTAGAACGAGCCGCGGATCAGCGCGGTCTCGCGCTTGATCGCATCGAGCACGTTGGGCAGGTCGCGCTCGTCGATTGGCCTCGCCAGCATCCGTTTCAGCGCCATCCAGGCTTCGTTGATGCTCTCCCACGTCTCGCGCGTCAGCGCAGTGCGCACCATGCGGGCATTGTTGCGGGCAGTCTCGATCGACGACATCGTGCTCGATGGGTTCGACGTGTCGCGCAAAAGGAAGTCGGAGACATTGGCCGCCGTATAGTCCGGGTATTTCTGCTTGAAGGCGACGTCGGAGCCGGCGCTGAGCAGCACCGAATTCCACTCCTCCGACGCGCTCTGGGTGCGAGTGAGCGCCATACGCAGCCCGGCGTCGACCAGCCGCGCCATGTTTTCGGCCCGCTCGATATAGCGGTTCATCCAATAAAGTCCGTTCGCGGTGCGGCCGAGAAGCATGGGATGGCCCTTCGGGCTAGTGAGTAGGGAATAGCGAATAGCGAACAGCAAGCGATTGAATTTCAACGGAATATGGCATTTCCCTGTCCCCTCTGCTTCCACTACTCACTACTGACTACTCCCTACTCACCCATTTTAATCATCCAGCACCCAAGTGTCTTTTGTCCCGCCGCCCTGAGAGGAATTCACCACCAGCGAGCCTTCCTTCAGCGCAACGCGCGTCAGCCCGCCGGGCACGATCTGGATGCGATCGGACACCAGCACATAGGGCCTGAGATCGACGTGGCGCGGCGCCAGGCCCTTTTCAGTCAGGATCGGACAGGTCGAGAGCGCGAGCGTCGGCTGGGCGATGTAATTAGACGGTTTGGCTTGCAGCTTCTTGGCAAAATCCTGACATTCCTTCTTGGTCGCGGCCGGTCCGACCAGCATGCCGTAGCCACCCGAACCATGCACTTCCTTGATCACCAGCTCGTGGATATGCTCGAGCACATATTTCAGGCTGTCCGGCTCCGAACAGCGCCAGGTCGGGATGTTGCCGAGGATTGCCTTGCGGCCGGTGTAGAATTCGACGATCTCGGGCATATAGGAATAGATCGCCTTGTCGTCGGCGATGCCGGTTCCCGGTGCGTTGGCGATGGTGATGTTACCGGCGCGGTATACATCCATGATGCCGGGTATGCCGAGAGCTGAATCCGGCCTGAAGGTCAGCGGGTCCAGGAAAGAATCATCCACGCGGCGGTAAAGAACGTCGATCTGCTTGTAGCCTTCGGTCGTGCGCATCGCGACATGGCCATCGACGACGCGCAGATCCTGCCCCTCCACCAGCTGCACACCCATCTGGTCGGCAAGGAAGGCGTGTTCGAAATAGGCGGAATTGAAACTGCCGGGCGTCAGCACCGCGATGGTCGGCGCACCCTTGGTGTTCTGCGGCCGCACCGCCGCCAGCGACTGGCGCAACAACTGCGGATAATTCTCCACTGGCCGCACCTTGATCTTCTGGAACAGCTCGGGGAACAGCTGCATCATCGTTTCGCGGTTCTCCAGCATGTAGGAGACACCGGACGGTGTGCGCGCATTGTCCTCCAGCACATAGAACTCGTCCTCGCTGATACGCACGATGTCGACGCCGATGATGTGGGTATAGACCCCGGCCGGCGGCCGCACGCCGATCATTTCCGGCAGGAATGCCTCGTTCCTGGCGATCAGGTCCCTGGGAACGCGGCCGGCGCGAAGGATTTCCTGGCGATGGTAGATGTCGTCGAGGAAGGCGTTCAGCGCCTGTACGCGCTGCTCGATGCCTTGCGTCAGGCGACGCCACTCATTGCCTGAAATGATGCGGGGAACGATATCGAACGGGATCAGCCGCTCGGATGCTTCCTGCTCGCCATAAACGGCAAAGGTGATGCCGGTCTTGCGGAAGACGCGTTCGGCGTCCTGCATCTTTTCGGTAAGTCTGGCTGGATCCTGCTCCTTCAGCCAGCGATCGTAAGCCGAATACGGTCGTCTAAGTCCGGAAACCTCCGGAAGCATTTCATCGAACGCTGCCAATCGCATACTCCCCTGTGACGCCATTTCACTGGCGTCGTTGGAGAAAATCAAGCGCAATCGGTGATTTGGGAGATCCGGACGATCAGTATGTTGCGGCTGCCTAAAATTGAGGCAGCTGAAATATGAGCTTGATCAGGCTCTGCCTCATGCCCGGGCAAATGCCCCGCACGGCTAGAAGGCGCGGAAGGTGACGACGGTGAAGGTGTCCTTGATGCCGGGAAGAATCTGCACCTTCTCGTTGACGAAATGACCGACATCTTCCTCATCGTCGACATAGAATTTGGCGAGCAGATCGTAATTGCCGGCGGTGGAGTAGATTTCCGAGGCGATCTCGGCGTCGGCAAGCGCGCTGGCAACCTCATAGGATTTGCCCAGCTCGCATTTGATCTGCACGAAAAACGCCTTCATGGCTTCGTCCCGCTAAACTTCCAGGTCCAGCGGCCCTTCTGGCAGACTGGAGGCGGCCTTTCAAGCGTTGGAATGCGCACTTAGCCGGCGCGTGCCTTGGCCGCGGCCTCGCGCAGCATGCTCTCTCCCTCAGGGTCCACCATGAGCGCCCCGCCTTAGACGAAGCTTACGCGTAGGAATTCGCTGCGGCGGGACGAATATTGCCGCCCGCTGAAACCGTGAAGCGCCGCCACCCGTATGTTAGGATGCCTCCCGGAACAGCTTTGCTGGAGACGGCGTTTCGAGAACGGTGGAGGCAGGCCATGCGCCGCGCCATTTTTGCATTCGCGTTCGTTTCGCTCATGCTGGCTTCCCAGGCGTTCGCCGGCGACGCCGAGATCAAGGCTGGCCAGGCCGTCATCGACGGTCAATTGAAGGCCCTCATCGCCAATGACGGCGCCAAGGCCTATAGCTTCGCCGCCCCGAACGTGAAGCAGGTCTTCCCGACCGTCGATGCCTTCATGAATATGGTGACCAACGGCTACCCACCGGTGCGCCAGCCACAGTCCTATTCCTTCGGCAAGGTCGAGGAGACCGGCCCGGGTTCGATCATCCAGCACGTGCTGATCGTCGGCCCCGACGGCAAGGACTACGAGGCGGTCTACACGTTGCAGCAACAGCCCGACGGCACGTTCCAAATCACCGGCTGCAGCCTGCGCGCGTCGAATTCGCTGAGCACCTGAACGCTGCAGCGTCGGTGCGTTACAACGCCGGGATGTCGCCTCTCGCCCAGCCTTCGCTGATCTCGGCGCCGCGTGCCTCGAAGCTGCCCACCTCGATCGCGGCCCGGATATCCTGCATCAACTTCTGGTAGTAGGAAAGATTGTTCCAGGTCAGCAGCATCGCCCCGAGCGCCTCCTGCGAGCGCACCAGATGGTGCAGATAGGCGCGCGAATAGGCGTGCGCCGCGGGACAATCGCTCTCGTCGTCGAGCGGGCGCGGATCGTCGGCGTGGCGGGCGTTGCGCAGATTGACCTTTCCGCGCCTGGTATAGGCAAGACCATGCCGGCCGGCCCTCGTCGGCATCACGCAGTCGAACATGTCGATGCCGCGCGCCACCGATTTCAGGATATCGTCCGGCGTTCCCACGCCCATGAGATAGCGCGGCTTGTCGTCAGGCAGTTCCGGGCACGTGATGTCGAGCATATCGAGCATCACTGCTTGCGGCTCGCCGACAGCCAGGCCGCCGACAGCATAACCCTTCAGGTTCATAGCGCTCAGCGCCTGCGCCGAGCGCACCCTGAGCGCGGCGTTGTCGCCACCCTGCACGATGCCGAACATCGCCTTGCCCGGCTGGTCGCCGAACGCCGTCTTGCAGCGCTCCGCCCAGCGCAGCGACAATTCCATGGCGCGCTCAATCTCTTTCATCTCGGCGGGCAGCGCCGTGCATTCGTCGAGCTGCATCTGGATGTCGGAATCGAGCAATCCTTGAATTTCTATGGAGCGCTCCGGTGACATTTCATAAGCCGCGCCATCGATGTGCGAACGGAAGGTGACGCCTTTCTCGGTCAGCTTCCTCAGCTTCGACAGCGACATCACCTGGAATCCGCCGCTGTCGGTCAGGATCGGGTGCGGCCAGCGGGCGAATTCGTGCAGACCGCCGAGCCGCGCCACGCGCTCGGCCCCGGGCCGCAGCATCAGGTGATAGGTGTTGCCAAGGATGATGTCGGCACCGACGCCGCGCACCTGGTCCATGTACATGGCCTTGACCGTGCCACCGGTGCCGACCGGCATGAAGGCCGGTGTGCGGATTTCGCCGCGCGGCATGCCGATCAGGCCGCGCCGCGCCTTGCCATCGGTCGCCAGCACCTTGAAGGTGAACGTCTCAGCCATTGAATTCCTTGTCGTGGACCGGCGCATCCGGCGCCTGCCTGTCGAGCGATTGACGATATCGGATGCAGCCGCGCATGAATTTGGGCCAGGGGGGCACAGCGATCGACGGCTCGGTCTTCTCAGGCAGCAGGTCCCACAGATCGGGGTGATGCCAGCACAGATCGTGGCCTGTGGTGTCGCGGTGCGCGCGAATACCGGCGCGCAGCTTTTTCACTTCCGCGATCAGGCTTTCGCGATCGAGGGTTTGCAGATCATCGTCCATCGCTCATCTCCGCTCGGTAAAGCAGGCTTGCGTCGCCATAGGAGTAGAACCTGTAGCGATTCGTTATGGCATGCCCATAGGCGGCACGCATCGTGTCGAGGCCGCTGAAGGCCGAAACCAGCATGAACAGCGTCGAGCGCGGCAGATGAAAGTTGGTCATCAGCATGTCGGCGGTGCGAAAGCGGTAGCCGGGCGTGATGAAGATGTCGGTCGGGCCTGACCATGGCGCCAGCGTGCCGTCTTCACGCGCCGCGCTTTCGAGCAGGCGCAGCGAGGTCGTACCCACGGCAATGATGCGCCCGCCCCTTGCCTTCGCGGCATTGAGCGCATCGGCGGTCGCCGGGCTGACCGAGCCGATCTCGGCATGCATCTTGTGGTCGGCGGTGTCGTCCGCCTTCACAGGAAGGAACGTACCGGCGCCCACATGTAAGGTGACGAAGCGGCGCTCGATGCCTTTGGCGTCCAGCGCCGCAAAAAGCTCCGGCGTGAAATGCAAGCCAGCGGTAGGCGCGGCAACGGCACCTTCTTCCCGGGCATAGATGGTCTGGTAGTCGGCACGGTCGCGCTCGTCGTCATCGCGCTTCGAGGCGATGTAGGGCGGCAGCGGAATGTGGCCGACCGCGTGCAGCGCCTCGTCGAGGAAGGGACCGGATAGATCAAAGCCGAGCAGCGCTTCGCCGGCCTCGCCCTTCTCGATCACGGTGGCATCGAGCTGGCCGAGGAAACAGGAATTGCCGTCATGGCCAAAATGGATGCGGTCGCCGGCGGCGACGCGCTTTCCCGGCCGCATGAACGCCAGCCAACGGTCTGGAGCCGTGCGCATGTGCAGCGTGGCCTCGACCTGCGCCACCGCCTCGCCGCGCCGCCTGATCCCTTTCAGCTGCGCTGGAATGACCTTGGTGTCGTTGAAGACCAGCACGTCGCCGGTGCGGAGCAAGGACGGCAGATCGCCAACCGTGCGGTCCTCCAGCCCCTTGCCCGGCTCGATGACGAGCATTTTGGCGCTGTCGCGCGGCTCTGCCGGGCGAAGCGCGATGCGCTCCTCCGGCAGGTCGAAATCAAAGAGGTCGACGCGCATCAGTACAGCCGAACGAGCAGCGCTCCGGCCAGCAGAAGCACGGCGCCGGCGATCCGGCCGAGCGAGATTTCACGCACAGCGACACCAAGGAAGCCGACGCGGTCGATGAGCATGCCGGCGATCAACTGACCGGTCACCAGGAACGCCATCAGGGCGGCCGCACCAATGCGCGGCGTCAGGATAGTTGAAAGCGTGACGTAGAAGCCGCCGAGCATGCCGCCGGCGACGAACAACCAGGGTGCCGGCGCCTTCCAGTCGAGCGAAATCTCTTGCAGCTTCACCACCGTGACGGAGATGATGCCGAGTACGATCGCACCCGACAGGAACGAAAACGCGGCGGCCGCGACCGGGAGACCCAGGCCGCGCGCAAGCTGCGAGTTGATCGGCGCCTGAATGGCAATGAAGGCGCCGGACAGGATGCCGAGAAGCGACCAGACGACGCCCATCATTGTCGTTTCGCCTTACTTGACGTCGGCCGCGACCTTCAGCGACACGATCTTGTCGGGATCCTGCACCGGCTCGCCGCGCTTGATCTTGTCGACATTGTCCATGCCTTCGATGACCTGGCCCCAGACCGTGTACTGGCGGTTGAGGAACGCGGCATCGTCGAAGCAGATGAAGAACTGCGAGTTGGCCGAATTCGGGTTCTGCGAACGGGCCATCGAGCAGGTGCCGCGGCCGTGGTTCGCGTTGGAGAATTCAGCCTTCAGGTCAGGCTTTTCAGAGCCGCCCATGCCGGCGCGCGATGGCGCAAACGAAGGCTTGCTCGAATTGCCGAACTTGACGTCGCCGGTCTGCGCCATGAAGCCTTCGATGACGCGATGGAAGACGACGCCGTCATAGGCGCCTTCGCGGGCCAGTTCCTTGATGCGGGCGACATGGCCGGGGGCCAAATCAGGAAACAGTTCGATGACGACCTTGCCCTTGGTCGTTTCCATGATGAGCGCGTTCTCGCGGTCCTTGATCTCGGCCATGTCAGATATCCTTTTGAAAAATTGAATTATTTATCGGCGACGATGCGCACTTTGATCATGCGGTCGGGATCGGTGACCGTGCCATTGTCCGCCTCGTCGCCCTTCTTGATTTTGTCCACCAGCTCCATGCCGCTGACGACATTGCCGACGATTGTGTACTGGCCATCGAGCGGCGGTGCCGGTGCGAACATGATGAAGAACTGCGAATTGGCGGAATTCGGATCCTGCGAACGGGCCATGCCGACCACGCCACGCTTGTAATGCTCGGTCTGCGAGAATTCGGCCGGCAGGTCGGGCAGGTCCGAGCCGCCGGTGCCGACGGCCTGGGCATTGAAACCCTTGTTCATGTTGCCGAACTTGACGTCGCCGGTCTGCGCCATGAAGCCGTCGATGACACGATGAAAAGCAACATTGTCATAGGCATGATCGCGCACCAGCTTCTTGATCTGTGCGACATGCTTGGGCGCCAGGTCGGGGCGCAGGGCGACAGTCACGTCGCCATCTTTCAGGGTGATGATCATGGTGTTTTCCGGATCGGCGGCATAGGCGGAAACGGACGCGGTCAAGAGACCGGCGAGCACAACAAAGAATGAGGCGAGCCTTTTGAGCTGCATGACGATTTTCTCCGGGCTTATTTCGCGAATTTTGCGGTGAGCGCACCGGCCACGGCCGCCGGCACGAAGGGGCGGATGTCGCCACCCATCGAGGCTATCTGGCGCACAAGTGTGGCGGTAATGGTGCGCACCGATGGGCTGGCGGGCAGGAAAACCGTCTGCAACTCAGGCGCCATGGTTTCGTTCATGCCGGCCATCTGCATTTCGTAGTCGAGATCGGTGCCGTCGCGCAGACCGCGGATCATGATCGAGGCGCCTTCTCTTCTGGCGGCATCGATCACCAGCCCATCGAAAGCAACCACTTTGATGCGGACGCCGTCGCGGCCGAATTCGGCTTTCGTGGCGGCTTCGATCAACCGCACCCGCTCTTCGAAGGAAAACAGCGGCTTCTTGCCCGGATGAATGCCGATCGCGGCATAAACGATGTCGGCAACCGCCAGCGACGCTTTCAGCACATCGAGATGGCCGTTGGTCAGCGGGTCGAAGGAGCCGGCATAAAGGGCGATGCGTTCGGTCATGCGGGAGCTTCTAGCGAGCCTCTCTCACAAAGGCAAATCCGATTGGCAGGTGGCCCGTGAACCTTTTCCGGCACATGAACGACAGATGAATACGCTGATCACGCAGCCTTCACGCAGCGTTCACTAGGTTCCACCCTTAATAAGATGAAACCAAAGTCCCATATATCCGTTTGTAAGGCGCAGGAGAACACGCACATGCTGATCTACATGCTCGCCACCGCGATGACCGTCGCCATGCTGATCGCCACAGTATTCGGGCTGCACCAGGAGGCACAGCGCATCCGCGTCAAGGCAACTACCAAGCGCTTCGAAGGCTTTGGCTCGCGCAAGCCGTATCGTCACTACTAAATCAGCCTCGACTTGCTGCCACGCCGGCCATCAGCCGGCGTATGTCAAGCCTGCTTCAGGGACTATTCGGCGCTATCCGGACCGCTGTCAGTCGTTGAATCCGACTCCGCGCCACCCTCGACGGCCTCTTCCGTTTCCTCGTCCGATTGCGGCTCCGAAATCCGCTCGACCGAAACCACCTTTTCACCTTCAGCCGTGTTGAAGATGGTCACGCCCTTGGTGGCGCGGCTGGCGAAACGGATGCCGTTGACTGGCACCCGAATGACGGTGCCACCGTCCGACACCAGCATGATCTGATCGTCGTTGCCGACCGGGAAGGTTGCCACCAACTGGCCGATTTCGGCTGTTTTCGAGACGTCGGTGGCGCGGATGCCCTTGCCGCCACGACCGGTCAGCCGGAAATCGTAGGACGACGAACGCTTGCCGTAACCATATTCGGTCACCGTCAGCACGTACTGCTCGTGCGCCTTGAGGAATTCGTAGCGATCGTCTGGCAGCTCTGTCTCCTCGCCGATCTCCTCATTGGTGAGCGCGATCTCTTCTTCCTCTCCAGCCGTCTCGGCGGCAAGCCGCCGCTCCGACGCCGCCCGCTTGAGGTAAGCGGCGCGTTCCGCCGGTGAAGCATCGACATGCTCTATCACCGACATGGAGATGATGCGGTCGGTCCCGGCCATGGTTATGCCGCGCACGCCGACGGAGTTCCGGCTCTGGAAGACGCGCACGTCGCCGACCGAGAAGCGAATGCACTGACCCGAATTCGCCGTCAGAAGCACGTCGTCATTGTCGGTGCAGGTCTCGACGCCGAGGATTTCGTCGCCCTCCTCCTCCAGCTTCATGGCGATCTTGCCGTTGCGGTTGACCTGTACGAAGTCGGACAGTTTGTTGCGGCGCACGGTGCCGCGCGTGGTGGCGAACATCACGTCGAGTTCGCCCCAGCTCGTCTCGTCCTCGGGCAGCGGCAAGATCGTGGTGATGCGCTCGCCCTGCTCCAGCGGCAGCATATTGATCAGTGCCTTGCCGCGTGACTGCGGGTTGCCGATCGGCAGGCGCCAGACCTTTTCCTTGTAGACGATGCCGCGCGAGGAGAAGAACAGCACCGGCGTGTGGGTGTTGGCGACGAACAGCCGGGTGACGAAATCCTCTTCCTTGGTCGACATGCCGGAGCGGCCCTTGCCGCCGCGGCGCTGCGCCCGGTACAGCGAAAGCGGCACGCGCTTGATGTAGCCGGAATGGCTCACCGTCACGACCATGTCCTCGCGCTGGATCAGGTCCTCGTCTTCCATGTCCGCGCCGCCGTCGGTGAGTTCGGTGCGGCGCGGCGTGCCGAACTCGTCGCGCACGGCGGCGAGTTCGTCCTTGACGATCTGCTGGATACGCGCGCGAGACGACAGGATGTCGAGGTAGTCCTTGATCTCGTCGCCGATCGTGTTCAACTCATCGGCGATTTCGTCGCGGCCGAGCGCGGTCAGGCGCTGCAGGCGCAGTTCGAGGATGGCGCGCGCCTGTTCCTCGGACAGATTGTAGGTGCCGTCCTCGTTGATGCGGTGGCGCGGATCGTCGATCAGAAGGATCAGCGATTCAACGTCACCCGAAGGCCAGCGCCGCTCCATCAACTGCTCGCGCGCCGTCTGCGGATCCGGCGCGGTGCGGATAAGCTTGATCACTTCATCGATGTTGGCGACGGCGATGGCCAGACCAACCAGCACATGGGCGCGGTCGCGCGCCTTGCGGAGCAGGAACTTTGTCCGCCGGCTGATCACCTCCTCGCGGAAGGTGACGAAGGCCGTCAGCATGTCGGTCAGGTTCAGCAGCTCCGGCTTGCCGCCGTTTAGCGCCACCATGTTGGCGCCGAAGGACGTCTGCAGCGGCGTGAACCGGTAGAGCTGGTTGAGGACAACGTCGGCAACGGCGTCGCGCTTGAGCTCGATGACGACGCGATAACCCTGACGGTCGCTTTCGTCGCGGATGTCCGAAATGCCCTCGACGCGCTTGTCGCGCACCAGTTCGGCCATCTTCTCGATCATCGACGCCTTGTTCACCTGGTAGGGAACCTCGGTGATGATGATCGATTCGCGGTCGTTGCCGCGCTGTTCGATGTTGACCTTGCCGCGCATGACGATGGAGCCGCGGCCGGTGGAATAGGCGCTATAGATGCCGGAGCGGCCAAGCACGATGCCGCCGGTCGGGAAATCGGGGCCTGGAATGATCTCCATCAGCGCCGGCAGATCGATCGCCGGATTGTCGATGACGGCAATGGCGGCGTTGCAGACTTCACCGAGATTGTGCGGTGGGATGTTGGTGGCCATGCCGACGGCAATGCCGCCCGAGCCGTTGACCAGCAGATTGGGAAAGCGCGCCGGCAGAACCTTCGGCTCGGTGTCCGAAGCATCATAAGTGTCCTGGAAATCGACGGTGTCCTTGTCGATATCCTCCAGAAGTTCGTGCGCGACCTTGGTCAGGCGCGATTCGGTATAGCGCATGGCCGCCGGCGGATCGCCATCGATCGAGCCGAAATTGCCTTGCCCGTCGATCAGCGGCACGCGCAGCGACCAATCCTGCGCCATGCGCACCAAGGCGTCATAGATCGAGGCATCGCCATGCGGATGGTATTTACCCATCACGTCGGCTACCGGACGCGCCGATTTCACATATTTGCGATTCCAGTGGTAGCCGCTCTCATGCGCCGCATAGAGAATGCGGCGGTGCACCGGCTTCAGGCCATCGCGCACATCCGGCAACGCACGGCTGACGATCACGCTCATGGCGTAAGAGAGGTAAGAACTCTGCATCTCCTCGATGATGGAGATGGGTTCGATGCCGGTGGGCCCGCCGTCGGCGCCGCGCGGTGTCTTTTGGTCGGTCAAATCGTATCACAATCTAATCAGGAATCACTGCCCGCTTATATAGGAAGCACGGCCGAAACTCCAACGTTCACGGCACTTTTCCAGTGTCATTTTCGGTGGTAATTTCAAAAGGATACCGCTAATTGCGACGATATGGCCATTATGCTTTTCGCCGCCGCCAAGGCAAAAGCCGGCAATGGACCAACTCCCCAAGCAAAAAGCCGCGATCACCATGAATTGGAGCCTATGGCTGCCTTTCCGGCGCTGAGCGGCTGGCAGGCCCGGGATCTCAATGGTGATCTGATCGCGGGCGTGACACTGGCCGCGACCGCTATTCCCGAACAGATGGCGACAGCCAGGCTCGGCGGTTTTGCTCCCGAGCTCGGCTTTTTCGCCTTTGTCGCCGGTTCGGTGGCGTTTGCCCTGTTCGGCGCCAATCGCCACCTTTCGGCGGGCGCGGATTCGACGATCACGCCACTGTTTGCCGTGGGCCTCGCCATGCGGGCCGATCATGGACTGATGCCGCGGGTGTGACGCGATTTTTCAGCCGCGGCCCGCGCGCCTGGCGCGAGAGCGGCCCGGCGTCTCGCCCATGACACGCCGAAACCGGCGATTGAACGTCGACAGATCGTTGAAGCCGGCCTCGAAAGCAATTGCCGAGATGGCATCGTTGGACGTGCGCAATCGCACCGCCGCGCGATGCAACCGGGTCCTGAGCAGGTACTGATAGGGCGTCATGCCGGCGACCTGCCGGAAGGTGCGCAGGAAATGATAGGGACTGGTCGCGGTCTCATCCGCCAACGCCGGAAGCGAGATCGGCCCGTCGGCATCCAGTTCGATCCGCCGCACCGCCTCGGCAACCCTTTTCTGGTCGCGGCGGCTTGGATCGCACCCGGCATGCGTGTCGCCGGAGAGCGTTGCCACGGCGGCACCCGCGACGCGCAGGGCGAGTTCCTCGAATGCGTCCGTGTCGGCCATGTCGCGCGCGGCTTCCGCCTCGGCCAGCAGCGGCGCCAAGGCCTGTAACGGCGGCAGGCGTGGCGCCGCGAAGCTGAGCGTCCTGGCGCCCGGCACGTCGGCCACGATCCGGTCCATATAGGCCGACCCGAAATGGAAGGAGAGGCAACGGTCGCCATTGCCATGCTCGTGCCCGCATTCGTAGCATGTGCCGGAATTGCCGAGCAGGAGGCTGCCTGGCGCGAGCACTGCCGTGCCTTGCTGCGCGCGGTAGCGGAACGAGCCGCTGGTGACGGCCGCAACGCAGAAATCCCGATGCGCTTCCTCGAATGGCCGATCGCCGGCGCTGGCCGTGCAGATTACATCCGCCACGTGCCAACCGGGTCCGGATGCAAGGGTATCCGCGGTCGCCGTCATGGCCGAAATATAGCAATTTTTCCCAAGCCCAGAACCCTGCCAGCACTTATTCTTGGCGGTCTCCTGACAAGAAGAGGCCGCTGCCATGTTCGACCAATCCTCATTTGCCGAAGCCTTGCACAGTCCCGGACCGATGGAAGGGCTTGCCGAAAAACTGAACCTTTACGGCCGCTTCGTCGGTGCCTGGACGTTTGACGCCTCGCGCCATCTCGAGGACGGCACGGTGCTGACCGGACGTGGCGAGGTGCATTTCGGCTGGGTTCTGGAAGGCCGCGCCATCCAGGATGTCTGGATCCTGCCCGCACGTGACGCCGGCCCCTCGCCGTCGCTCGGCAAATGGACCTTTTACGGCACGACGCTGCGGGTCTATGACCCCGGCGTCGACGCCTGGCACATTTTCTGGAGCGACCCGCGCAACCAGTATTTCAGCCGCCAGTTCGGCCGCGCCGAAGGCGACACCATCGTGCAGGTCGGCGCCGATGACACCGGCTCCTCCGTGCGCTGGAGCTTTTCGCGGATCACGGAGAATTCCTTCCGATGGCTTGGCGAGCGCTCGCACGACAAGGGTGCGACATGGCGGTTGGAAGTCGAGTTCCTGGCACGGCGGATGGCGACAAGATGAGGCTGTAATACATTGTAAGAATGGAGGAAAACATGTGCGATCATGTCTCGATAGGTGTCCGCGACGCCCAATGTACCAGATGCGAAAGGGCCTCGTGACCATGGCGATTTCTTCGTTTCTCACTGCTCTCGTATCCGAAGCTCCCACAGCCGACCGAGCGAAAGACATGGACCTCTATGGATGGCTGATCGGAAGCTGGGAAATGGACACGGTCCGCCACCTTGACGACGGCATGATCCAGAAATGGACCGGTGAATGCCATTTCGGCTGGGTGCTCGGAGGCCGTGCGATTCAGGACATCTGGATCAGGCCCAGGCGCCCTGCGCGGCCCACTATGTATGGCACGACTTTGCGCATCTTCGATCCTGGGATCGGTGGCTGGCACATCATCTGGAATGATCCGCTCAACCAAGATTACTCGCGCCAGATCGGGCGGGCCGAGGGTAAGGACATTGTCCAGATCGGCGAGGACTCGCGCGGTCTGCAAACTCGATGGCGTTTCACCGAGATCACAGCCAACAGCTTCCATTGGATCGGCGAGGAAAGACCTTCCGAGAGCGACCCTTGGCAAATCACCTATGAACATTTAGCCCACCGGACGAAGCGCGTCGCCTGAATCCGTTTCGACGTGCGCCATACCGCATCGAAGTCTCCGGCCCTCCGACAGTTCCCACCGACCGGGCTTTGCTCTACCAATGCGGGTACGGGCCTGGCCCGGTGGGAGGGTCAGCGATGCCGAGTTTCGACAGCCTGTTCAATGCCTTCGTCACCATTCTCGTGACCATCGATCCGCCCGGCCTGGCGCCTCTGTTCCTGGCCGTCACACGCGGCATGAATCGCGAGGAGCGCAGCCAAGTTTCCGTCCGCGCCTCGATCATCGGTTTTCTGGTGATGGCGCTGTTTGCGCTGGCCGGCGCCTCTATCCTGTCGGTGTTCGGCATCACCCTGCCGGCGTTCCGCGTCGCCGGCGGGTTCCTGCTGTTCTTCATCGCCTTCGAAATGGTCTTCGAGCGCCGGCAGGACCGTAAGGAGAAGATCGGCGACGTCGCCATCACCAAGGACATGATCCACAACATCGCCGCCTTCCCGCTGGCGATCCCACTGATCGCCGGGCCTGGCGCGATTTCAGCGACGGTGCTGCTCTCCGGCTCGTTTCAGGGCTTTGCCGCGCAGGCGGCCCTGGTCGGCATCATTTTCGTCTGCCTCGTCATAACCTATCTGGTGTTCGTGCTGTCGGAACGCATCGACCGCATCCTCGGCCAGACCGGCCGCTCGATCCTGACCCGCCTGCTCGGCGTCATCCTGGCGGCGCTGGCGGTACAGTTCGTGGCCGATGGCATCAAGGCGTTGATGGCCGGCTGAGCGGTATAACGCTCATCCTACTTCGCCGCCGTATCGACGATCTCGAAATCATGGGTAAGCGTGGCCGTCTTGGCCATCATGGCGGAAGCCGAGCAATATTTGTCGATCGAAAGATCGATCGCGCGCTTGACCTTGTCGCGCGACAGCGCACGGCCCTTGACGATGAAATGCATGTGGATGCGGGTAAACACTTTCGGGTCGGTCTCGGCCCGGTCGGCGTCGAGTTCGACCACGCAGTCCTCGACCGCCTCGCGCCCCTTCTCGAGGATGTGCACGACGTCATAGGCCGAGCAGCCGCCGGTGCCGATCAGCACCAGCTCCATCGGGCTCGGTCCCGGCGTTTTGCCTTCCGGGCTGGACGCCGTGCCCAGCACGACCTTGTGGCCGCTGCCGGATTCGCCGACAAAGGTGCGCTCCTCGACCCATTTGACACGTGCCTTCATCGCTCCGTCCTTTCAGTCGTCGATCGCGCCGACTGTCGGCTCAAAATCAACAATGCAAAACCCCGAAAGTCCGTGCAGGACCCTCGGGGCATCTCAAGCAACAAGCATTCGCCGTTTGGTATGGCTTCCGATCAGAACGGGATCTCGTCGTCCAGCTCGCGCGACGAGCCACCGCCACCGCCCCCTTTGGAACCGCCACCGCCGCCACGGCTAAAACCTTCGTTCGGGCCCGACTGGCCGAAATCCGAGCCACGGCTGCTGCCGCCACCGCTGTAGCCGCCGACCTGACCGCCCTCACCCTGGCCGCGCGCGTCGAGCATCTGCAGTTCGCCACGGAATTTCTGCAGCACGACTTCGGTCGTGTATTTGTCGGCACCGGTCTGGTCCTGCCATTTGCGCGTCTGCAACTGGCCCTCGACATAAACCTTCATGCCCTTCTTCAGATATTGCTCGGCCACCTTGGCAATGCCCTCATTGAAGATGACGACGTTATGCCACTCGGTCTTTTCCTTGCGCTCGCCGGAATTCTTGTCGCGCCAGCTTTCCGATGTGGCGATGCGGATGTTGACGACCGGCTCGCCCGAATTCAGGCGGCGGATTTCAGGGTCCGCGCCGAGATTGCCGACCAGAATGACCTTATTGACGCTACCCGCCATGATATTTCTCCGCGCTCATCCGAAACAAATTTTTGTCGCAGCACCTTACAGGCTACCGACGTCGGCCGCCTGCCAAGGCTGGCTTTTCCCACAAGGTTTTTGTTCCCTTTTCGTTCCTATATGCACCGCCGCTGATTGTCAAGGAATGGCAGCAATGCCCGAACGAAACATATGGGTCTCAAAACAGCGCTTGCCAAATCGATAAGTATCGACTTATGTTTTTGTCATGATCGAAGCAGAGATTTTCCGCGCCCTGGCCGACCCGACGCGCCGCGCCGTCTTCGAGCGTCTCGCGGCGAGCGAGATGAGCGTGTCGGAACTGCGCAGCGGCCTGACGGTATCGCAGCCGGCCGTCTCCCAGCATCTGGCGGTGTTGCGCGGCGCTGGCCTGGTGGTCGAGCGGCGGGCCGGCCGCAACGCCTATTATCGCGCCGATCCGCAGGGACTTGCTCCGCTGCTCTCCTGGATTGAACGCTATCGGACGTTCTGGCCGGAACGCATCGAAAAGCTGAAGGCCGTTTTGAAGGACATGGACCAATGAAAAACGGTGGATCAATGAAAGACGCAAACCAAACCAAGGTCGCTCCAGATGCGCTCGAATTCGAATACGACCTTGCCGAGCCGCCGGAAAAGGTTTGGCGGGCGCTGACGGTGCCGGAATTGCTCGCCGCCTGGATGATGCCCAACGACATCAGGCCGCGGACCGGCAGCCGCTTCGCCTTCGCCGGGCCTGACGCGCCGATCGAATGCGAGATCCTCGACGCCGAGCCCGAGCGCCTGCTGCGCTATTCCTGGCGCGAGCAGTCCGACGATGCGGCGCACCCACTCGACAGCACCGTCACCTTCACACTCGCCCGTACGGTTTCCGGCGGCACGCATCTGCGCATCGTCCATGACGGCTTTGCTCGCAAGGCGATGCCTGCCGTGGCCATGGCGGGCGTCGGCTGCCGGCTTTCGCTGTGCGGGGCCGGAAAGCCTATCGCCGCGAACACACCACGCCTTCTGCTGTCGCGCGCGGCCTGAACACGGAAATTCGGAGAAGAGAAATGAGTGGTGTTGCCAGCCTTGTGCCCGATGGTGATCGAGCAATCGAGCCGCGGCGAACGTGCCTTCGACATTTTTTCGCGACTGCTGCGCGAGCGCATCGTCTTCGTCAACGGCGAGATCAACGACGACGTCTCGGCGCTGGTCTGCGCGCAGCTTTTGTCGCTGGAATCGGACAATCCCGAGAAGGAGATCTCGCTCTACATCAACTCACCTGGTGGCATGGTGACCAGCGGCTTCGCCATCTACGACACGATGCAATATATCAGCTGCCCGGTCTCGACCGTGTGCATGGGCTTTGCCGCATCGATGGGATCGTTCCTGCTGATGGCAGGCACGGCCGGGCGCCGCATCGCGCTGCCGAACGCCACCATCCTGCTGCATCAGCCGCTGGGCGGCTTCCAGGGCCAGGCTTCCGACATCCAGCGGCACGCCGAACGCATCGGCCAGACCAAACGCCATATGACCGAACTCTACGCCCAGCATTGCGGCCGCAGCTATGAAGAGGTCGAGCGCACGCTCGACCGCGACCATTTCATGACGGCCCGCGAGGCCCAGGCATGGGGCATTGTCGACCATGTTTTCGACACCCGCAAAAAGGCGGCGTAGGACCAGGGTCAGATTAGATCCTGCTGCTTGTCGAAGATTTGACGATACCGGTCTGGTTCCGGTGGCGGTAGGTCCCTATAAAAGGGGGATGACCGGCACTCATCGATCCACATCGCACCGCGCCACAGCCGCCATGGCGCTCGCCATCGTCGGCCTTGCGTCCAGTTCGGCACTTGCCGACGACGCTTCGTCGTCAGCGCAAAGCGCCCTGCCCGGCGTAACCGGCGACTATCGCATCGCCAAGCCGGCCCCGGTGCCCGAACCCGACGACGCGCTCCCCAGCAGCGGCAATGGGCAGTTCAAGATCGGCAATACCGATGTCAGGATTTCCGGCAGCATCACCGTCGATGTCGGAGTTGGCGGGATCAAGCCGCCCAGATAGGCAGAGATCGGGGCCCGCGAACTCAAGCCCTCGCCCAAAAAGAACAGCCCCGCCGTGCCTTGGGCAAACGGACGGGGCTTTTTTGGATTTTTAATCCATACTTGCCGGGAGTGTACTGCCGGCGTTTGAGTTCGGATGCTTCGCGGCATTCAGCCGACGATCCGACCAATAGTCTCTGATTTTGAGGGATACGGCAGGTCACGGTTTGTCGGGTGGCGCAAACGCCTGCCTCTGGCACTTATGCCTGCCGCGGCTCCAGTGACAACTGAAGCCCTGGGGGACTATCCGGTGGCGTCATGCTCCGCTCCTGTGTCCGTTGCGACATCGTCGTGGCGAAGCGCAAATCGCAAATGCCTGCGGCGTCTCGCAGGCCACCTTGGGGCGGCGAGGCCATCGAAAGACGGCCGGCTTCGCTGACTTCCGAAGACTGCTCCCGTGAGTTGGCCGCGTCAACCATCAATAGCCGGTTACGGAAAAATGTGATCACCGGGAGGTTACGTCCAGGTCAGTTTCCGCACAGCTTTGTCAGGAGCGTGTTCGGCCTTTGTTCTTTCCGCTTGCCCCTTTGCGCGAAAGACGGTTAAACGACTTCTGTCGGGAGTTGCGGCGTCTCTCGACGTGGCGGCAAAAAGACCTACATAGGGGATGGCTGGGAAAACCCGCCAATCCCACGAATTCCAGATCTGAGGCGGCGACCGGCGATGGCCGACCATAAATTCCTTTCCATTCGCGGGGCGCGCGAACACAATCTGAAGAACGTCGATCTCGACCTGCCGCGTGACAGCCTGATCGTCATGACCGGCCTGTCGGGCTCCGGCAAATCGTCGCTGGCCTTCGACACCATCTATGCCGAAGGCCAGCGTCGCTATGTCGAGAGCCTCTCGGCTTATGCCCGGCAATTCCTCGAAATGATGCAGAAGCCCGACGTCGACCAGATCGACGGCCTGTCGCCGGCTATCTCCATCGAGCAGAAGACCACGTCGAAGAACCCGCGTTCGACGGTCGGCACCGTCACTGAAATCTACGACTATATGCGGCTTCTGTTTGCCCGTGTCGGTGTGCCCTATTCGCCGGCCACCGGCCTGCCGATCGAGAGCCAGACGGTCAGCCAGATGGTCGACCGGGTACTGGCGGTCGAGGAAGGCACGCGCCTGTTCTTGCTGGCGCCCATCGTGCGCGGCCGCAAGGGCGAATACCGCAAGGAACTGCTGGAGTTGCAGAAGAAAGGGTTCCAGCGCGTCAAGGTCGACGGCGTCTTTTACGAAATCGCCGACGTGCCGGCGCTGGACAAGAAATACAAGCACGACATCGACGTCGTCGTCGACCGCATCGTCGTGCGCGGCGACCTTGCCACGCGTCTCGCCGACTCCATCGAGACGGCGCTGAAGCTGGCCGAAGGGCTGGCGGTGGCCGAGTTCGCCGACAAGCCGCTCGACGCTAGCCAGACCGGCGAGGATTCGGTCAACAAGTCGAAGAACGAGACGCATGAGCGCATCCTGTTCTCGGAAAAGTTCGCTTGCCCGGTCTCCGGCTTCACCATTCCGGAAATCGAGCCCAGGCTGTTCTCCTTCAACAACCCGTTCGGCGCCTGCCCGACCTGTGACGGTCTCGGCAGCCAGCGCGCGATCGACCCCAACCTCGTGGTGCCCGACGAGAACGTCTCGCTGCGCGACGGCGCCGTCAGCCCGTGGGCGAAATCGACCTCGCCCTATTACTCGCAGACGCTCGAGGCGTTGGGCAAGGCGTACGACTTCAAGCTCGGCGACAAGTTCAAGGATCTTTCCGCGCAAGCCCAGGAGGCGATCCTGCGCGGCACCGGCGAACGCGAGATCACCTTCCAGTATGATGACGGCCTGCGCTCCTACAAGACCACCAAGACCTTCGAAGGCGTCATCCCCAATCTCGAACGGCGTTGGAAAGAGACCGAATCCGCCTGGATGCGCGAAGAAATCGAGCGCTTCATGTCGGCGACGCCCTGCCCGGTCTGCAAGGGCTACCGGCTGAAGCCCGAAGCGTTGGCGGTGAAGATCGCCGGCAAGCACATTGGCGAGGTGACGGAACAGTCGATCCGCAACGCCGACAAGTGGTTCACCGACCTGCCGGCGCAGCTCAACGACAAGCAGAACGAGATCGCTGTCCGCGTCTTGAAGGAAATCCGCGAACGCCTGCGCTTCCTCAACGATGTCGGGCTCGACTATCTCACTTTGTCGCGCAATTCCGGCACGCTGTCGGGCGGCGAAAGCCAACGCATCCGGCTGGCCTCGCAGATCGGCTCTGGGCTGACCGGCGTGCTCTATGTGCTGGACGAGCCGTCGATCGGCCTGCACCAGCGCGACAACACGCGCCTGCTCGACACGCTCAAGCATCTGCGCGACATCGGCAACACGGTGATCGTCGTCGAGCATGACGAGGACGCCATCCTGCATGCCGACTATGTCGTCGATATGGGCCCGGCCGCCGGCATCCATGGCGGCGAGATCATCGCCCAGGGCACGCCGCAGCAGGTGATGGCCAACCCCAATTCGATCACCGGCAAATATCTGTCGGGCGCGCTCGAAGTGGCAACGCCTGGCGTGCGCCGCGAAGCCAAGAAGAACCGGCGGCTGAAGATCGTCGGCGCGCGCGGCAACAATCTGAAGAATGTCACCGCCGAGATCCCGCTCGGCACCTTCACCGCCGTCACCGGCGTGTCGGGTGGCGGCAAGTCGACCTTCCTGATCGAGACGCTGTTCAAGGCGGCCTCGCGCCGCATCATGGGCTCGCGCGAGCATCCGGCCGAGCATGACCGCATCGAGGGGCTGGAATTCCTCGACAAGGTCATCGACATAGACCAGTCGCCGATTGGGCGGACCCCGCGTTCGAACCCCGCCACCTACACTGGCGCCTTCACGCCGATCCGTGACTGGTTCGCGGGTCTTCCCGAAGCGAAGGCGCGCGGCTATCAGCCGGGCCGTTTCTCCTTCAACGTCAAGGGCGGCCGCTGCGAGGCCTGCCAGGGCGACGGCGTCATCAAAATCGAGATGCATTTTTTGCCCGACGTCTACGTCACCTGCGACGTCTGCCACGGCAAGCGCTACAACAGAGAGACGCTCGACGTCCTGTTCAAGGGCAAGTCGATCGCCGACGTGCTCGACATGACGGTCGAGGAAGGCGTCGACTTCTTCGCCGCCGTGCCTGGCGTGCGCGACAAGCTGGAGACGCTGAAGCAGGTCGGCCTCGGTTACATCCATATCGGCCAGCAGGCGACGACGCTGTCCGGCGGCGAGGCGCAGCGCATCAAGCTGGCAAAGGAACTGTCGCGCAAGGCAACCGGCAAGACGCTCTACATCCTCGATGAGCCGACCACCGGCCTGCACTTCCACGACGTCGCCAAATTGTTGGAAGTGCTGCACGAACTTGTCGACCAGGGCAACACGGTGGTCGTCATCGAGCACAATCTCGAAGTGATAAAAACCGCCGACTGGGTGCTCGACCTCGGGCCCGAAGGCGGTGATGGCGGCGGCGAACTGGTCGCCTCCGGCACTCCGGAAGCCATCGTGCGCGAGAAGCGCAGCTACACCGGCCAGTTCCTCAAGGAGCTTCTGGAGCGGCGCCCTGGAGGCAAGCGCGAAGCGGCGGAGTGATGACAGAGGATGGTCTCATCACGGTCCAGAGCCGCTTTGGCGTGACCGAAACCATCGACCGCCTGGCTGAGGTGGTCAAGCGCGCGGGACTGCTTGTGTTCGCGCGCATCGATCACCAGGCCGGCGCGCGCGATGTCGGCACCACGCTGCGGCCGACGGAGCTTCTGATTTTCGGCAACCCGAAGGGCGGCACACCGCTGATGCAGGACCAACAGCTTGCCGGCATCGACCTGCCGGTGAAGGCGCTGGCCTGGGAGGATGAGCATGGCAAGGTCTGGCTTTGCTACAATGACGCCCATTGGATCGCCGAACGCCACGATCTCCGTGACGCCAGTCGTGATGCCGTCGCCGCAATTGCCGCTGGCATGGAAAAGGTGATAGCGGCCGCTGCTGGAATGGATCAATCATGAGGCTCGCTGGCCCAGAAGATCTCGCCGCGATCGTGGCGCTGACGCAAGCGGCCTATGCTCCCTACAACGCCATGCTCGATGCGCCACCGATCCCCGTTACCGAGGATTATGCGCCGCGTATCGAGCGCGGCGAGGTCTGGCTACTTGAGAGCAGCAATGATCCCGCCGGGCTTATTGTCCTTGAACGACATGAAGGCCACGCCATGATCTTCAGCGTCGCCGTCTCCCCTGCTTTTCAGGGCAAAAAACTCGGCATAGCACTGCTCAATCACGCGGATGAACAGGCGCGTCTGTGGGGTTTGCCGGAGGTGCGGCTCTACACCAACGCCAAGATGGAACGGAACGTCGCGCTCTACGCCGCCTATGGCTACCGTGAAACGGGTCGCCGGCCCAATCCCCATCGGCCAGGGTGGATACTGGTCGACATGGCCAAACCCGTCGACAGGCCCACCGTAGCCTGATCGCTTTTAGAAATCTGGGAGGACGACAATGAGCACATCGGGAACAATCCGCGCCGGCATGGGCGGCTGGACCTTCGAGCCCTGGGACACGTCCTTCTATCCCGAGAAACTGTCGAAGGCGAAGCAACTGCAATATGCCACCCGGCAGGTGCCGAGCATCGAGGTCAACGGCACCTATTATTCGAGCTTCAAGGAGCCGACCTTCGTCAAATGGGCCAACGAGGCGCCGGACGGTTTCGTCTATTCGCTGAAAGGCAACCGCTTCGTCACCAACAGGCGCGTGCTCGGCGAAGCCGGTGAATCGATGATGCGTTTCCTGGGTTCCGGCGTTGCCGCGCTCGGCGACAAGCTCGGGCCGATCCTGTGGCAGTTCGCGCCGACGAAGAAGTTCGATCCGGACGATTTTGAAGCGTTTCTGAAGCTGCTGCCGGAAAAGCAGGACGGCGTCGCGCTGCGCCACGCGCTCGAAGTCCGCAACGACAGCTTCATCGTGCCGGAATTCGCCGCGCTCGCGCGCAAATACAAGGCAGCGATCGTCTATGCCGACCATGCCAAATATCCTGACATCGCCGATATCACGGGCGATTTCGCCTATGCGCGGCTGCAGACCGGCAGCGACGACAATCCCGATTGCTACACGCCAAAGGGTCTCGACGAATGGGCAGCGCGGGCAAAGATTTGGGCGGAAGGCAAGCAGCCGGCCGATCTGCGGCGCGCCGACCCTGCCACCGACGCCCCGGTCCAGCCGCGCGACGTGTTCGTCTACTTTATCACCGAGGGCAAGGTGCGTGCGCCGTTCGGGGCGATGGCGCTGATGAGGCGTGTGGCCGACTAAAATAGCAAGCTTGCACCGCGGCCATGTCTTTTGTCGAGGCTTCGAGGTCGAGTGTTGCTGCGTATTCGGAACCCGCGGGGCATCTTGACCGTTTTGCCTATCTAGCCGAGAGCCTGTTTCCATGGCGCCTGGGGCGTTGGGCAAAAGCGAGGAGAGATGGCTATCATCCTCATCGGAGCGTTGCTGACCATAGCCGGCCTTGTGTACATGGCGGGCGCAGCCATCAGGCGCGGCCAGTTGAGCGGCGGCTCGGCGCCTGCGGGCTCGACAGGTCCGACGCTTGAGCCACCCCGGCGTGGCCTTCGTTTCCTAGGCCTCTCGCAAGATTGGCCGGGCTTGCTGATGATGGGGGTCGGCATCCTCATGCTGTTAGCGGTGGCAATTCTCTGACACGGAGAAATCCTGGCATTCTAGGCCCGTCGTAACCTTATTGACACTTCCTTGCCGCATGAATGCGCCGACGCCAAGCTGCGGAGCTGGAACCGCCACCGGCAGGGAAAGAGGGCATGTCGCTCGACTACACTTCACTCCTGCTGGCCGTCGGGTTCTCCGCCGCTTGCCTCAGCCTGACATTGTTCGGCATGTGGCTGACCGCCCGCTCGGAAAAATTCCTGCTGACATGGGCGATCAGCCTGGTGTTCGTGGTCGGCGATATTTTCATCTATGACGCCTATATCGACATGCCCGGGCGTCTGCTCGGCATCGCCACTTCCGCGTTCCTGCTGATCGGCTTTTCGGCCATGCTGGGTGCCGCCTATCAGTTCCGAACCGGCGGCTCGCCGTTGCCGCGGGCGCTGTGGGGTTGCGTTTCGTTGGCGATTGCGTTGCCTCCCATGGCTTTGGGCTATGATGGCCTCGGCTTCATGTTCGAGAACATGTTCGCCGCCTTGCTGCTGTTCGCCACGGCATTCGAATATTGGCGAGGCCGCGATGAGGCACCCGCCCTGACGATCGGCATCACCGGGCTCTATTCGGCCACGGCCACGTCCTTCGCGCTCTGCGCCATGGTTCTTGCCTGGGAAGGAAAACTGGTTCTGGGACACGCACCAAGCAACTGGGCCGAGGAGCTCAGCCTCATCGTGGTTATCGCCAGCATGACAGGTATCGGCGCGCTTTCGCTTGCCCTTAACCAGGGGCGCTTGGCGAGGTACCACCACCGCAACGCCCTGACGGATCCCTTGACCGGCCTGCTCAACCGGCGCGCTCTGTTCGACATGCACGGCGACGTCCCGGTCGGTGCCTTTACCGCGGTGGTCGTCTTCGACCTCGACAACTTCAAGGCCATCAACGACGAATTCGGCCACGCGGCGGGCGATGAGGTGCTGAGGGTGTTCGCCAGGGAACTCGCCGGTAATCTTCGCCAGACCGACGTCGCCGCGCGCATGGGGGGCGAAGAATTCGCACTGGTGCTGAAGCGCACTCTGCCGGAAACGGTCGAGCAATCGGCAGAGCGAATCCGGGCCGTATTCGCGACGCGGCTGATAGAAACCGAAACCGGCTCGCTGAGCTGCACGGTCAGCGCCGGGTTTGCCTTTGGCAGCAAGGAAGGGCTCAGCTTCGACAAGGTGCTCAACGCCGCCGACAAGGCGCTCTACGATGCCAAGCGCGGAGGCCGCAATCGCGTGACCGCCTCTCCCTTCCGACGCGTGAGCTGATCACGCGTATCATGGCGAGGCTGTGATTGTTGGATAGCGAAGGCTGCCCTTAGGCCGCCATGACGATTTCATTGAAGGCATCGAGGTCGACATAGAAGACCTTGGTGATCTCCTCGATCAGATCGTCGTAATCGCAGCCCTGTGACCTCAGGATGTTGATGGCGGCGATGATGTCGACGCGTTCGGTAAGCCGCCGCTTCTGGTAGTCCTCGACGTAACGTTCCATGGCTGTCCCTTAGCCTGTGTGCCCAAACGCGTTTGAACGACAATCAGATCGGGAAGCTAGGAAGCCTTGCTTGCGTGGAACTTGCAGAACCTTCGCCGCGCCTCGATCTGCGATAACCAGACTGATACGGAAGCGGCCGACTCACAAAGCCTAGAAAAGATTAGCATGCGATATTGCGTGTGCCAGAGACGCAGATGATGGACGGAAGAAATATTGGACTTGCCAAGGACTTCAAATCTTCAAACGAAGTTCAGCGCCGATTCTAGACCGTAAGGAATTTGCGAACATCAGCCCGGTCCAAATCTTCCGCTGGGCCGGTGTGGACGATCTGGCCGCGGTCCATGATGTTGACCTCGTCGGCGAGTTCTCGGCAGAAGTCCAGATACTGTTCGACCAGAAGCACCGCGATGCCGGCCTGGTCGCGCAGGTAGCGTAGGGCGCGGCCGATATCCTTGATAACAGAGGGCTGGATGCCTTCGGTCGGCTCGTCGAGCACTAGCAGCTTCGGCCGCATCACCAGCGCCCTGCCGATGGCCAACTGCTGCTGTTGACCGCCGGAAAGATCGCCGCCACGGCGGCCAAGCATCTGCTTCAGCACCGGAAACAGCTCGAAGACGTGCGCCGGCACGTTGCGGTCGGCGCGCCTCAAGGGCGCGAAACCGGATTCGAGATTTTCCCGCACGCTGAGCAGCGGAAAGATCTCCCTGCCCTGCGGCACGAATGCGATGCCCGACCGGGCGCGGTCATACGCCGCGCTCCGGTCGAGCGCCTTCCCCTCGAAGGCAACGCTTCCGCTCGTCAGCCGGTGATGGCCGACGATCGATCTCATCAAACTTGTCTTGCCGACGCCGTTGCGGCCGAGCACGCAGGTGATCTTGCCCGCACCCGCCTTCAGCGACACGCCGCGCAGCGCCTGGGCGGCGCCGTAGTGGAGCGTGGCATGGGAAACCTCGAGCATGTCAGCGCCTTCTCCAGAACCGAAGAAACGACATGTCGAAGTGATGGAATTGCACCCGCCAGACCATGCTCATCTCCCCAGATAGACTTCGACGACGCGCTCGTCGGCCGAGACGAAATCAAGCGTCCCTTCCGAGAGCACCGAGCCCTCATGCAGGCAGGTGACCTTCACGCCGAGCTCGCGCACGAAATGCATGTCGTGCTCGACGACAATGACCGAGTGGTCGCGGGCGATATCCTTGAGCAGCCGTGCGGTTTCCTCGGTTTCGGCATCGGTCATGCCGGCGACCGGCTCGTCGACCAGAAGCAGTTTCGGGTCTTGCGCCAGCAGCATGCCGATCTCGAGCCACTGCTTCTGGCCGTGGCTGAGATTGGCTGCGAGCTCGCGGCGCTTGTCGCCCAACCGAATAATGCCAAGGATGTCATCGATCTGCCGCGCCTCGGCCGCCGATTGGCGGTGGAACAGCGCCGGGAAGATCGAACGCGGCCCCTTCAGCGCCAGCATCAGGTTTTCTTCGATCGTGTGGCTTTCGAAAACGGTCGGCTTCTGGAATTTGCGGCCGATGCCCATCATGGCGATCTCGGCTTCGTCATGCCTGGTGAGGTCCACCTGGCCGTCGAAGAACACTTCGCCTTCATCCGGCCTCGTCTTGCCGGTGATGATGTCCATCATCGTCGTCTTTCCGGCGCCGTTGGGGCCGATGATGGCGCGCATCTCGCCCTTGTCGAGCACCAGCGACAGATTGTTGATCGCGCGAAAGCCGTCGAAGGAGACCGAGACGCCGTCGAGATAGAGGATGGTGTTGGATTTGCTCATGGTCGCTTACTCCGCCGCCTGCGGTTCGGGGTCGGACCAGGACCATTCGCCCGGATTTCGCGCCGGCGAGCGAGCGGGCTTCGACGTCGCGGACGCGATCCCAACCTCGGTGCCGGCCTCTTCAGCGAGGGAAGCCGCGCGCAACGCCCTAGCATTGCCGCGCCAACTGTCCCACATGCCGATGATGCCCTTGGGCAAGAGCAAGGTGACGGCGACGAACAGGCCGCCGAGCGCGAACAACCAGAATTCCGGCAGCACGCCGGTGAACCAGGATTTCCCGGCATTGACCAGCAGCGCGCCGATGATCGGCCCGACGATTGTGCCGCGCCCGCCGACGGCCGCCCAGATTACGACCTCGATCGAATTGGACGGCTCGAACTCGCCGGGATTGATGATGCCTACCTGCGGCACATAGAGCGCGCCGGCAATGCCGGCCATGACGGCCGAGACGGTGAAGGCAAACAGTTTTACGTTCTCCGCCCGCCAGCCGAGGAAGCGCGTGCGGCTTTCAGCGTCGCGCACGGCCATCAGGAGCTTGCCATATTTGGAGCCGACGATCGCCCAGGTGATGAAGACGGCGAGTGCGAGCATGATGGCGCTGGCCGCGAACAGTGCCGAACGGGTCGCATCGGCTTGCACGTTGAAGCCGAGAATATCCTTGAAATCGGTCAGGCCGTTGTTGCCGCCGAAACCCATATCATTGCGGAAGAAGGCGAGCAGCAGCGCATAGGTCATCGCCTGAGTGATGATCGAGAGGTAGACGCCGGTGACACGGCTTCGGAAGGCGAACCAGCCGAAGATGAAGGCAAGCAGACCGGGCACTGCCAGGACCATGAGGCCGGCGAACCAGAAATGGTCGAAGCCGGTCCAGAACCAGGGCAGCTCCTTGTAGTTCAGGAACACCATGAAATCGGGCAGGATCGGATTGCCGTAGACGCCGCGCGAGCCGATCTGACGCATCAGATACATCCCCATCGCATAGCCGCCGAGCGCGAAGAAGGCGCCGTGGCCGAGCGAAAGGATGCCGCAATAACCCCAGACCAGGTCGAGCGAGAGCGCCAGCAGCGCGTAGCAGAGATATTTGCCGGTCAGCGCTACGATGTACGACGGCATGTAGAAGGCGCTGGTCGGCGAGACAGCCAGATTGAGCAGCGGCACGATGACGGCCATCGCCAGCAGGACGAAAATGGTGATGGCGATACGGCGGTCGGCACCCGCGGCGAAGAAGCGTCCTGACATCATGATTCCACCGCCCTGCCCTTGAGCGCGAACAGGCCGCGCGGGCGCTTCTGGATGAACAGGATGATCAGCACCAGCACGACAATCTTTCCGAGGACGGCGCCGGCATAAGGCTCGAGAACCTTGTTGACGATGCCGAGCGAAAAGGCGCCGACCAGCGTACCCCAGAGATTGCCGACACCGCCGAAGACGACGACCATGAAGCTGTCGATGATGTAGCCGCGGCCGAGATTGGGCGAGACATTGTCGATCTGGCTGAGCGCGACGCCGGCAATGCCGGCAATTCCCGATCCCAGCGCGAAAGTCAAAGCGTCGACCCACGGCGTCCTGATTCCCATCGAGGCGGCCATGCGCCGGTTGGCGGTGACGGCGCGCATCTGCAGGCCCCAGGGCGTGCGCTTCATCACGTAGAGCAACATGCCGAACACCGTGAGCGCGAACACCAGAATCCACAGACGGTTCCAGGTGATGGCCAGTTGCCCGATGTCGAAGGAGCCGGACATCCAGGACGGATTGCCGACCTGCTGGTTGGTCGGCCCGAAGATCGAGCGCACCGCCTGCTGCAGGATAAGCGAGACGCCCCAGGTCGCCAGCAGCGTCTCCAGCGGCCGCCCGTAGAGGAAGCGGATCACCCCGCGCTCGATGATGAGACCGACGAACGCCGCGACCAGGAAGGCAAGCGGCAGCGCGATCACCAGCGACCAGTCGAACAATCCGGGAAAGGATGTCCGGATCACCTGCTGGACGACGAAGGTGGTGTAGGCGCCAAGCATCACCATCTCGCCATGCGCCATGTTGATGACACCCATGACACCGAAGGTGATGGCAAGCCCGATCGCCGCCAGCAGCAGGACCGAACCCAGCGAAATCCCGTACCAGATGTTCTGGCCGGCATCCCACAAGGCCAGCGTCGAATTGATGCTGGCGATCGCCGCCGTCGCCGCGTCCTTGACCGCACCCGACGCACTGGCTTCGACCGAGGTGAGCAGCGAAACCGCATCGCGGTCACCACGCGTACCGATCAAGGCGACTGCGGCGAGTTTGTCGGCCTCAGGCCTATCGGAAACAAGCACCGAGGCCGCACGAGCCTGTCCGAGCAGGGCCTTGACGCCGGCCACGGTCTCTTTGGCGACCGCAGTGTCGAGTGGCTCTATATTCGCGGCATCAGGCGTTTTGAACATCGTATCGGCCGCGGCCAGTCGTGCGGCCGGATCCTTGGCGCCAAGCGTCAACGTGCCCAGCGCGTCGCGGATGACGCGTCGCAGCGTGTTGTTGACCTTGATCTTGGTGACGTCGTCCTTGGCAGCCTCGCCTGATGCTTCGCTGCCGAGCGCGTCGAAAAGCTGGACGCTTTCGCCGGCTTCCTTGCCGACGAAAACCAAGGAATCGGCCTTGCGGATATAGAGGTTGCCGTCGGCGAGTGCCGAGAGCGGCCTTTCGACCGTTGGATCGCCTGTGGCGGTTAGTTCATGCACCACTGCTCCGATGTCCGAAAAACCCTTGGCGGTAGCGAACTTGGCGACGGTGGCGCGCAGATCGGCTTCGCCTGCCCCCGACGACGACAGCATCGCCAGCAGGAACAACAGCGTCAGGCCAATCGTGCGGATCAAGGTCATCGGCTTCTGTGGACCCTTGGAGGCTTGAAATTAGGCGTCCGGACTGTGGAGGAAACCGCCCGGACGCGCGGTCCTGGGGATGGGCCTGAAGGCCCAGCCCGGCAGACCTGGGAGGATCAGTTTGTGCCCTTGCCGCCGCACTTGCCCGTGGCAACGTTGAAGTTGCCGCAGGACAGAGGCTTGCGCCAATCGGAGATCAGGTCCTTGGAGTCCGGCAGATAGTCCGACCACTCGTCGCCCATCACCAGGCCCGGTGTGCGCGAAACCGTTTCGAACTGGCCGTCGGCCTGGATTTCGCCGATCAGCACCGGCTTGGTGATGTGGTGGTTCGGCATCATCGTCGCATAGCTGCCGGTCAGGTTGGGCACCGAAACGCCGACCATGGCGTCGATGACCTTGTCCGGATCGGTGGTGCCGGCCTTCTCGACCGCCTTCACCCACATGTTGAAGCCGATATAATGGGCTTCCATCGGGTCGTTGGTGGTGCGCTTGTCGTTCTTGATGAACTTGTGCCAGTCGGCGATGAACTTCTTGTTCTCGGGCGTATCGATGCTCTCGAAATAGTTCCAGGCGGCGAGATGGCCGACCAGGGGTGCGGTGTCGAGACCGGCCAGCTCTTCCTCGCCGACCGAGAAGGCCATGACCGGAATGTCCTCGGCCTTGATGCCCTGGTTACCGAGTTCCTTGTAGAATGGCACGTTGGCGTCGCCATTGACGGTCGAGACAACGGCCGTCTTCTTGCCGGCCGAGCCGAACTTCTTGATCGCCGAAACCTCGGTCTGCCAGTCGGCGAAGCCGAACGGCGTATAGTTGACCATGATGTCTTCGGCAGCGACGCCCTTCGACTTCAGGTAGGCTTCGAGGATCTTGTTGGTGGTGCGTGGATAGACGTAGTCGGTTCCTTCGAGCACCCAGCGCTTCACCGAACCCCCATCCTCGCTCATCAGGTAGTCGACAGCTGGAATCGCCTGCTGGTTCGGCGCGGCACCCGTGTAGAACACGTTGCGCTCGCTCTCCTCACCCTCATACTGGACGGGATAGAACAGGATGTTGTCCAGTTCCGAAAACACTGGCAGCACCGATTTGCGCGACACCGAGGTCCAGCAGCCAAATACCGCCGCGACCTTGTCCTTCGAGATGAGCTCGCGCGCCTTTTCGGCGAACAGGGGCCAGTTGGATGCCGGATCGACGACGACAGCTTCGAGCTTCTTGCCGAGCAGGCCGCCCTTGGCGTTCTGCTCGTCGATGAGCATCAGCATGGCGTCCTTCAGCGTCGTTTCCGAGATCGCCATCGTGCCCGACAGCGAATGGAGAATGCCGACCTTGATCGTGTCGTCGGCAGCCCTGGCCGGAGCGGTCATCAGACCGGCGGCAACCACGCTCGCCGAGAACATTTTTGCTATTGTCGAGAAATTACCCCTCATTACGGAAGACTCCCAAGCTGGTTGATTGCACCGCCACAATGCAATGCAACCCCCATGCCAACCGCTGACGGTATGCCGAAAATAGGGAAATATCACAACATTATCAGATGGTTGTTACATTAGAATGAACAAATAGAAGAGACCCGGTTAAAAATTGATTGAGGGAAAATTGCGCAGTGTAGAGCGCGTTTGCCTAATTTTAGCCCATTTTCTCCAAATGCCTATATTTTGGCCGTAGCACACGCGTCGTGAGCGACAAATGTTGCGGCGCGGCGCAAAAATAGGGCAAGCTTGTCGTTCAAGCGGACGGCATCATGACAGGCATCTCACGCATATTTATCGGCATCTTGTCTCTGGCGGCGGCAACCGGAGCGGCGCGGGCCGACTTCAGCGACGGCAAGATGCCCGATGGCACCTATCACTGCGAAGTCTACCTGCTCGGCCTGTTCCTCAATCTCGGCGACGTCACCATCAAGGGAAATGTCTACACGGGTCCTGTCACCTTCGGTACCGCCAAACAGGCTTACAATTACCAGATGGACGCAAACGGTGTGATCTCGTGGCTGGGCCCGCTGGGCGGCTACACCACTGGCGGCAACGCGCTCTCGATAACCCAGGCAACGCTCGACGGCCAGAGCCCGCCCTCCTTCGACATCATCATGAAGCAGCCCGATGGCGCCTTCACCGCCTCGACCTGCACCCGGGGAGGCAACCAGCAGGCCCTCGCCGCCATTGGGGGCCCAGCGGTCTGCACCTCTTCGCGGCCACCGGTCATCCATGGCGGAGGTGCTGAAGCGCCAGGCCGCCTAGCGCCCTTGCGTGGCAATTTCGAGCGCCAGGCGGCTCATGTCGGTGAAAAGCTCCTGGCGTTCGGAATAGTCGGCCTGTTCGCCTGTGATAAGATTGTCGACGACGGTCAGCAGCGACAATGCCCTCGCGCCGAAATGCGCCGAGATGCGATAGAGAGCGCTGGTTTCCATGTCTACGGCCAGCGCTCCGAGCGCCTTTGCATCGGCATAGCGGGCGGGCGCTTCAGGATGGTAGAATATGTCGGTGCAGGCTGTCAGGCCGGCGTGGTGGTCGATGCCGAGTTCGGTTGCCTTGGCCAATGCGCAAGCGAGCAGCGCTGGATCCGGGCCGGCATCAGCTTCGTAAAGGCCAAAGACCCCACCGCTCTCGGTGTCTTCAGGCCGTGCCGATTGCGAGATCACAAGGCTGCGCAGCTTTGCCTCGGCGCTCAGGGTACCGCAGGTACCGGTACGGATCAGTGTTCGGGCACCATAATAGTCAAGCAATTCATGCGCATAGATCAGGAACGACGAAACGCCGATACCCGTCGCCTGAATGCTGACGGGCTTGCCGCGAAACAGGCCGGTAAAACCAAGCGCGCCGCGTCGACGATTGACGCAGCGCGGCGCGTCCAGGAAAGTCTGCGCCATCCACTCCGCGCGCTGCGGGTCGCCCGGCAACAAAACCGTGTCGGCGTAGTCGCCCTTGCCTGCCTCGATGTGTGGCGTCAACAGCTGCTCCCCCAAGCCCGCCTGCCATATTGTCAATAATCATGGCGTTGTTACGGCGTTGCGCAAGGGCGCGGCATCAGAAATACCTAGGATTCAAGCACATCCTTCACGATCGTGGCCAGTTGCTTGAGCGAGAACGGCTTTGGCAGGAAGCCGAAATGCGCCTCCGCCGGCAGGTTCCTGGCGAATGCGTCCTCGGCATAGCCGGAGACGAAGACGAACTTGATGTCCGGCTGGCGTTTGCGCAATTCACCGAGCAGCGTCGGCCCGTCCATCTCCGGCATCACCACGTCGGAAACGACGATGTCGACCTTGCCGCCGAGCGCTTCGAACACTTCCAGCGCCTCGACGCCCGAGGACGCCTCGTGAACGGTGTAACCGCGCGAGGTCAGTGCCCGCATGCCACCCATGCGCACCGCGTCCTCGTCCTCGACCAGCAGCACCGTGGCCGACCCGGACAGGTCCTTGGCATTGTCGACCGGTTTGGCCGGTGCCGTGGCCGGCGCTTCGCCGGGCTCAGCTGCGTTTTTCGCTTCAGCGATGTGACGTGGCAGGAAGATGCGGAAAGTCGACCCCTTGCCGAGTTCGGAATCACAGAAAATGAAGCCGCCGGTCTGCTTGATGATGCCGTAGACCATGGACAGGCCAAGGCCCGTGCCCTTGCCGACCTCCTTGGTAGTGAAGAACGGCTCGAAGATCTTCTTCAGCACGTCGGGCGCGATGCCGCTGCCGGTATCCTCGACTTCGACCACCACATAGTCGGCCGCGGTGAGTTCGCGATAGGCAAAGGTCTTGCACTCCTCGGCGGTCACGTTGCGGGTGCGCACCGTGAGATCGCCGCCGGTCGGCATCGCGTCGCGCGCGTTGACCGCCAGGTTAACCACCACTTGCTCGAACTGGCCGATGTCGACCTTGACCGGCCACAGGTCGCGGCCGTGGTCGACCTTGAGCTTGATGTCGTTGCCGACCAGCCGGGCAAGCAGCATCCTGAGATCGGCGAGTACGTCGGTGAGGTTCAGCACTTCCGGCCGCAGCGTCTGCTTGCGCGAGAAGGCCAGCAACTGTCTCACCAGGGAGGCCGCGCGATTGGCGTTCTGCTTGATGTTCATGATGTCTGGGAAGGACGGATCCGACGGCCGGTGATTGGTCAACAGCAGATCCGATGCCATGATGATGGCGGTCAGCACATTGTTGAAGTCGTGTGCGATGCCACCGGCGAGCTGGCCGACGGCCTGCATCTTCTGGCTTTGCGCCATCTGCCCTTCGAGCGCCTTCTGCTCGGTCGTCTCGACGGCGTAGACGATGGCCGATTCCTCGGCTCCTTCGCCGCCGGTGCCGTCGGCGACGGCGTTGACGTAGAAACGGATGTGCCGCTCTTCATTGCCGGGCAGCACGGTGTCGATCGGTTCGATGTCGGCCTGCCGCTGCCGGGCTTTCTCGAACGCGGCTGCAAAGGCCGGCCGGTCACGGTCATGGATCACCGTGTCAAGCCGCACGCGGCGATCCACGGCATCGCGGTCGACGACCGAGGAAAACAGCGAAAGAAAAGGTGCGTTGGTGCGAAGGATGCGCCCGCTGGCATCGACACCGGCGATCGCCATCGGTGTCGAATTGAAGAAGCGGGTGAAGCGCACTTCCGAAGCGCGCAGATCGGCCGAGGCATCCTCGCCTTGCGTGCGGTTGAGCACGATGGTGCGTGTCGGGCCGCCGACGCCCTCCCGGCTGGCCGAAACGCGATGCATGAAGCGTACCGGCAACGCCTCGCCGGTCATCGTCGTCAAGTCGAGATCGATGACCGCATTGCGCGTCGTGCCGGGATCCGCCTTGACGGAGCGCACCAGCGCCATGCCGTCGCCGGCAACGATATCTGGCAAGGTGACGGCGCCGGGCGTGAAGCTGGCAAGGTCGATGCCCAGCCATCCGGCGAGCGTGGCGTTGATGTAGGTGACGCGGCCGTCCTGGTCGGCCGAAAAGAAACCGGCCGGTGCGTGGTCGAGGTGATCGATGGCCTTCTGCAGATCGAGGAAGAAACGCTCCTGCTCGGCCCGCTCCTGCGAAATATCGGCGAGCTGCCAGGCCAGCATCGGCAGCCGCTGGCCCGGAACGCTGAACGTGCGGGCGCGTGCCCGGTACCAGCGGGCGCCCGGTTCAGCGCCGGGCCGGATCGATTGCGCGAGCCGGAACTCGCCGTCGCCCGGCTGCCCGTCACGCAGGCCGGACGCCAGCCGGTAGATGGTCACCGAGGCTTCGGGGATATCGGAGAGCAATCCTTCGACCGTCTTCAGGTCTGCGGCCGAGGAAGCCCCGGTCATATCGGCATAGGCCCGGTTGGCGTAGACGACGCGGCCCTTGGTGTCCGTGACCAGCAGGCCCTGTGACATCGAGTCGACGAAAGCCTTGGACAGTTCGTCGCCCGTCGAGCGCGGTGTGATCTGCACGAAGCCGATCGCGGTCGCGAACAGGAAGCCGACGCCGATCATCGCCAGCACGCCGAGCATGCCGAGCAGGAAGGGATCGCCGAGGCGCTCCCGGAAAAGGCCGAAGACGATTGCCGCTCCCGTCAAAACGACGATGAAGATGATAAGCCGGGTGACCGCGCCCGGTCGCGTATTCTGGTCGACGATCGGTACCGGATAGAAATCGCCGCGCGCTTCCTTGGCCATATGCCCCCTGCTCGTGAAATCCGAGTTTCCGACACCCGCCCCTAATGCATGTCGCCCAAAAGTGACTTCGGTTTCGCGAAAACGACATGCATGAAAAACAAGGACCTAAAGCGCGTCGCATGAATCTGCTTCAGCGCGACGCGCTTTAGCCGGTTGAATCACATTCTCCTAGTCCGGAAAAGGCCCGGGCGGCAAATGTCAGATAAAAATGATGTCGGCCGGCCTTCCCTGTGTTTCAAGCTGTTCACGATGCGTGAAAGGCAACTTGCGGTGGCCAGTCGCAACGGTCTAGTGTCGCGTCACTTTCCAAAACCGATCAGGGGAAACCAATGCAGTGGCTGGATAGCGTGGCGGGTCCCGGTTATGCGGCGGCACTCCTGTGGACCTTCGCGGCGCTGATCCTGCTGGTCATCGTTCTCGTCATCGTCAGGCTCGTGCGCAACCTGACCTTCGGCACGTTTGTCGCGGGGGGCCGCAACCGCAAGACGCGGCTCGCTGTCATGGACGCCACCGCCGTCGACAGCCATCGCCGACTGGTGCTGGTGCGACGCGACGACATCGAACATCTGCTCCTGATCGGCGGCCCGACCGACGTTGTTGTCGAACGCGACATCCGCCTCGCCGCGCCGCGTCGTCCTGCGTTGACCGGAGATGGCGGCCTGCAGCCTGTCCCG
>NZ_JAPYKP010000019.1:0-62610 GCF_037179725.1 Mesorhizobium sp. Cs1321R2N1
TCCATGCGATTTCCGCCTTCTTGCCGGAGTGGCGCTCGACGGATTCGGCCGGCGGCACATCGCTGTGGCTGGAAGGGCCACGCGGCACCGATTCGCGCGGTTTGGCCGAGGCCGCGGCCTCGCGCAGCGTCATTATCGAGCCGGGCGACCGGTTCTTCGATCGCACCGAAAAGCCTTCGCGTTTCATGCGGTTGGGCATTTCCTCGATCGCGCTGCAGCACATCGAGCCCGGCATCCGGGAACTGGCCACCGCCGCCGGCCGCAGGCCCGCAGCCGCCTGATTCCACTGACCGGAGCCGCGCAATAGCGGCTTCGGCTCCTCTAGCTCTGGCATATGCAACCGGACCGGCTGGCTCATAGGCTGTGCCAATGCCGGCGGCATAGTCGTGGCACAAAGGGGAAGAAGCAGCCGATGGTGGACCAACCGCCGCGCTGTTTCTCGTGAAAAGTGGAGTGCTTCGATGTCTGTGGTTCTTGAAAAGCAGGAAGCGGCAGCGGATCAACGCTCGCGCCGCTCCGGCGGACGCGAAGCGCGCCGCGCGATGCGGGCAGCGCCACTCGCCGACGACATCAAACCGGTGCGCGCCGGGCTCGAGGGTGGCAGTTACGGACCACTCAAGGGCAATGATCGCGAGCGCATCCACGAAGCGGTGCTGACGCTTCTGGAAACAGTCGGCTTCGCCAACGCCATCCCCTCCTGCATCGAGGCGCTGACCCAGGCCGGCGCCACCTACGGCGACGATGGCCGCATCCGGTTCCCGCGCTCGCTGGTGATCGAGACGATCAAGAAGGCGGCACGGAATTTCACCTTGCACGGCCAGGATCCCAAACACGACATGGTGATCCAGGGCAAGCGCGTGCACTACGGAACGGCCGGCGCCGCGGTTCATCTGGTGGATGTCGAGAAGCGCGAATACCGCGAGTCGCTGCTGCAGGACATCTATGACGCCGCCCGCATCGTCGAAGGGCTCGACAACATCCATTTCTTCCAGCGGCCGATGGTGCCGCGCGACATTCCCGATCCGCTCGAAATGGATTTCAACACGCTCTACGCCTGCGTGATGGGCACGTCCAAGCATGTCGGCACCTCGTTTACGGTGCGCGAGAACGTGCAGCCGGCACTCGAAATGCTCTATGCCATTGCCGGCGGCGAAGAGAATTTCCGCGCCCGGCCGTTCGTGTCGAACTCGAACTGCTTCGTCGTGCCGCCGATGAAATTCGCCGAGGACGCCTGCGGCGTGCTCGAGGCCTGCGTCGAGGGCGGCATTCCAATCCTTCTGCTGTCGGCGGGACAGGCCGGAGCCACGGCACCCGCGGCGATTGCCGGCGCCGTGGTACAGGCGGTGGCCGAAGTGCTGGCTGGCCTGGTCTATGTCAACGCCATCAAACCAGGACATCCGGCGATCTTCGGCACCTGGCCGTTCGTGTCGGATCTGCGCACAGGCGCCATGTCGGGCGGCTCCGCCGAGCAGGCCGTGCTGACCGCGGCCTGCGCCCAGATGGCGCAATTCTACGATTTGCCGGGCGGTTCAGCCGCCGGCATGACGGATTCGAAACTGCCCGACATCCAGTCCGGCTACGAAAAGGGCATCACCGACGTGATGGCGGGCCTTGCCGGGCTCAACCTGGTCTACGAATCGGCCGGCATGCACGCCTCGCTGCTCGGCTTCTGCCTGGAAAGCCTGATCATCGACAACGACATGCTTGGCCATTGCCTGCGCTGCGTGCGCGGCATCGAGGTGACCGACGAAGCGTTGTCGATCGACACCATCGCCGATGTTTGCCTGAAAGGCCCGGGGCACTATCTCGGCAACGAGCAGACGCTGCGACTGATGCAGACCGAGTATTTCTATCCTGCCGTCGGCGATCGCTTTTCGCCGAAGGAGTGGAACGAGAAGGGTCGGCCTGACATCCTGCAGCGCGCGGTCATCGAGAAGAAGCGCGTCCTTGCCGAGCGCTTTCCGCGCCATGTGCCGAAGCTGCTCGACGACAAATTACGCGCCCGCTTCGGCGACATGATCAAGCTGCCGCGCGGCGGCATGGGCGGCTGAGCGCAGCTATTCGGCTGCGAGCCCATAGCGCTCGACGACCTCGGCGTTGATCAGCTTGGCGTGCAGCGCCATCAGCACGATCCGCGCATCGAAGCTGTCGCCGGTTTCAAGAGCCGCCTCGATCCGGCGCTCCGCGTCAAGCCGCTGCAGCGGACCTTGCGCACGTTCGAAGGTTTCCGGTCCAGCGATGCAATAGCCGAACAGGTTCGCCACCTGTGGATAGGCTTGGGGCGGCGGCTCCTCGGGCCAGTGATCCTTCATCAGATTGACGATGGTGAGTTTCACCCCTTCCGGCACAAGGGCGGGATGCAGGTCGGCGCCCCGCAAGGCGGCGTCGAGTTGCCGCAAATCACCCGAGCGGCCGAACAGACCGAGAAAGCCGAGGGAAGAGCGTCGTCCCGCCATTGATGGTCCAATCCGTTTTCCACCAGTTAGGTGGTTCGGAAGCGGAATACAAACGAACCGGAAATCTAGCCGCCCGCCGCCAACAGCAACACGCCGGCAAGAGCGCACCCCGCAAGCGTCGGCAGCACACCGCTTTTCAGCCTCAGGACGGCGACCATGGCGGCCAGGGAAAGCAGCGCGGCCCGCCAGTCGATCGACGAAAGCACCGGCACATTCATGCCAAGGTCCGTCATGCGCACCTCGCGGAATACGACGTGCAAGGCGAACCACAGAGCAAGATTCATAACGACACCGACAACAGCGGCGGTGATCGCGCCCAGCGCGGACGACAACGCCTTGTTGCCGCGCAGAGCCTCGATATAGGGCGCGCCGAGGAATATCCAGAAGAAGCAGGGCGTGAACGTGACCCACAAGGTCAGCAGTGCTCCAAGCGATCCGCCAAGCAACGGGTTCAGCGAGCCGGCGTGGCGAAACGCGGCGATGAAGCCGACAAATTGGAGAACCAGAATGAGTGGGCCTGGCGTGGTTTCGGCAAGGCCGAGGCCATCGACCATTTCACCGGGGGTGAGCCAGCCGAAAGACTGCACGGCCGCCTGCGCGACATAGGCAAGGACCGCGTAGGCGCCGCCGAAGGTGACGACCGCCATGACGCTGAAGAACCCGCCGATCTGCGCCCACACGCTGCTCGTCCCGGTGAGCGCCCAGAGCAACAGAACCGGCCCGAGCCAGATCGGCAGCCAGATCGCGACGGTGCGCGGCGCATGCCATCGTGTCGGCCTGGTGTGGGCCAGTTCGCCGCGTTCGAACATCAGGTCGACCGCGCCCCTGATATCGGGGGCGTCGTTCTTGCCGTGCGCGGCGCCGGAAAACAGGGCTGGCGCGACGCGGTTTCCGGCCCATCCCACCAATCCCGCAATCAGGACGATGAGCGGGAACGGGATGCTGAGCACATAGATGCCGAGAAAAGCGCAAACCGCGATCGCCACCATCACCCGGTTCTTCAAGGCGCGGCGGCCGATGCGGATCACCGCCTCCACGACAACGGCGAGCACTGCCGCCTTGACACCGAAGAACAGCGCCGCGACGAGCGGCACATCGCCATAGAGCGCATAGAAGATGCTCAAGGTGAGCATGACCAGTGCGCCAGGCACCACGAACAGGACACCGGCGACAAGGCCGCCGATCGTCCTGTGCAGCAGCCAGCCTATATAGATGGCGAGCTGCTGGGCCTCGGGACCGGGCAGCAGCATGCAGTAATTCAAGGCATGCAGGAAACGCTGTTCGCCGATCCACCGCCTCTCCTCGACCAGTTCCTTGTGCATGAGCGCAATCTGCCCCGCCGGCCCGCCGAAGCTCAGCAATCCGATCTTCGCCCAGAGTTTCGTAGCCTCGCGGAAGCTCGGAACCGTCGATGTCTCGACGATATCGGGATCTTTCCCCGAAATGAGGCTACTCATGACGGCTTCACCCCACTCGGCCAGTTGTGCGTCTCGTCGGTGGCGTCGCGACACCACCGGAAAAACGCGTCATAGAGCATCATCCCGGCCTCCAGCTGCTCCAGATCGTCGCGGAACATGCGGGACAGGCCGAGCGAGGCGGCGAGAAATCCGGCGGCCTGGGGAGCCAGGTCAAGCCGTGCGGTGTCGGCCGCGCGCACGATCGTGGCAAGGCGATCGAGCGCCTGGGATCCCAACCCGAACTCCTCGATCATCGTGTCGAAGGTGCAGCGCTCGCCGCGATGGCTCCAGAATACATTGTCGATGTCGAAGGGCACGGCCTGGAAGCGGTCGGCGACGGCAGGCACTTCGGCCGCCTCGACAAAGAGAAAGACCGCGTGCGGATCGATGAAACGCCGGATCAGCCAGGGGCAGGCGATGCGATCGATCTTGGGGCGAGCCCGCGTCACCCAGACGGTGCGGCCTTTTTCATCGGAGGACGGTATCTTGTCGGCGCGAACCAGAAGGCCGTCGGCATCGCGCCAGGCCTCGAAACCGCCTTCGAGGGATTCGGCGGCAACGCCTTGGTGTCGCAGCCAGGCGGCCACGCCTTGAGAGAGCTTTTGCCCTTTCTGGCAGACGACGGCCACTTGGCTGCCGGCAAGGTCGTTTGCCCAGGCCGAGACGGTTTTGAAGTTGCGCCGGTGCGAGGCCGGCAGCAGGCGCGGATCGGCGTCGTAATCGTCATCGATGCGGACATCGACGATCACAGGTGCGCCGGGCAGACCAATCAGACGGGATAGTTGCTGTACGGTGATAGCGGTTGTTGACGGCATGGCGTCCACCTCCTGAACAGAGAAGCCTGGACGCGAACATTGGGCTGACGCCTCACGGGGTCGTCGCGATGCACCCCTTGGCATGATGGTGGAATTGTTGGGCAGCCTTGTCAAGGACGGATCGTTCCAGGCCCTATGGCCGTGGGAATGGCGGCCTGATCGATTAGGCCGCCGGTCGTCGTCAATCCATCATCCGTGACCAGCCAGGAATAATCGATGACTATTCCAAGGAATAATCGATGATTATTCCGTGGAATAATCGATGATTATTCCGTGGAATAATCGATGATTATTCCGGGAATAATCAGTGATTGTCGCGAGGCACGCCCATAGTGTGCGCGACATCCTGGTATTTCACCGCCGGCTTCAGCACCATGCCGGCCGAGAACTGGTCGACCATACCGCGCTGGATTTCCTGCCATGGCGTCTGGTGCTGGGGATAATGATAGCCGCCATCTTTCTGCAGCTCGGCGCGCCGCCGCGTGATCTCGTCGTCGCTGACGAGGATGTTCGCGGTGCCTTTGCGCAGGTCGATGCGGACGCGGTCGCCGGTCTTGAGCAACGCCAAACCGCCACCGACGGCGGCTTCCGGCGAGGCATTCAGGATCGACGGCGAGCCCGACGTGCCGGACTGGCGGCCGTCGCCGATGCAGGCCAGCGCGTGGATACCCTTCTTGATGAGGTAGGCCGGCGGCTGCATGTTGACGACCTCGGCGCCGCCGGGATAGCCGACGGGGCCGGCGCCGCGCATGAACAAGATGGTGTGCTCGTCGATGCCTTGCGCCGGGTCGTCGATGCGGGCGTGGTAATCCTCGGGGCCGTCGAAGACCATGGCGTTGCCTTCGAAGGCTTCCGGGTCGTTCGGGTTCGACAGATAGCGCTCGCGGAATTCCGGCGAGATGCCGCTCATCTTCATGATCGCCGAATCGAACAGATTGCCCTTGAAGTTGATGAAGCCGGCATTGGCCTTCAGCGGCTCGGCCACGGTACGGATGACGTCGGTGTTCTCGTTGGCGACGCCCTCGCAGTTGGCGCCGATCGACTTGCCGTTGACGGTCAAGGCATCGGGATGCGGCAGCATTCCGGCCTTCATCAGTTCGGCCACCACGGCAGGCACGCCACCGGCGTGGTGATAGTCTTCGCCGAGATATTCGCCCGACGGCTGCAGGTTGACGATGAGCGGCACTTTGAGGCCGACCTTCTGCCAGTCGTCATTGTCGAGCGGTAGGCCGAGATGGCGGGCGATGGCGTTGAGGTGGATCGGCGCGTTGGTGGAACCGCCGATCGCCGAATTGACGACGATGGCGTTTTCGAAGGCCGCGCGGGTCATGATGTCGGAGGGTTTCAGGTCCTCGTGCACCATGTCGACGATGCGCTTTCCCGTCTCATAGGCGATCTGGCCGCGCTCGCGGTACGGCGCCGGGATGGCGGCCGAACCGGGCAGCTGCATGCCGAGCGCCTCGGCCAGCGAATTCATCGTCGTGGCGGTGCCCATCGTGTTGCAGTAGCCCGTGGACGGCGCCGAGGAGGCGACAATGTCCATGAACTCGTCATAGTCGATCTCGCCGGCCGACAGGCGCTGACGCGATTCCCAGACGATGGTGCCCGAGCCCGTGCGCTTGCCCTTATGCCAGCCATTGAGCATCGGGCCGACCGACAGCGCGATGGCCGGGATGTTGACGGTCGCCGCCGCCATCAGCAAGGCAGGCGTGGTCTTGTCGCAGCCGATGGTCAGCACGACGCCGTCGAGCGGATAGCCGTAGAGCACTTCGACAAGGCTGAGATAGGCAAGGTTGCGGTCAAGGGCCGCGGTCGGCCGCTTCCCGGTCTCCTGGATCGGGTGACAGGGGAATTCGAAAGGAATGCCGCCCATCGAGACGATGCCTTCGCGCACGCGCTTGGCGAGTTCGATGTGGTGCCGGTTGCAAGGCGAGAGATCAGAGCCGGTCTGGGCGATGCCGATCAGCGGTTTGCCCGACGTCAGCTCGGCGCGTGTCAGCCCGTAATTCAGGTAGCGCTCGAGATAGAGCGCCGTCATTCCCGGATTGTCGGGATTGTCGAACCACTCCTGCGAGCGGAACTTTTTCTTTTTCGTGGGGGCGCCGGCCATCATGGTCTCCGTATTTGTATGACAAATCGATATGACAACGCGCGGATGCAGGCAAGGGGCACGCGTGATCTGAATCCGGACTTTGGTGCGATAGACAGCTATCGAACCGCGCGCTACGACCAATCCGACATCGGCGATGGGGGAGGTTTAAATGGCTTTGGTGATCGAGGGCGAGGAACGTATCGCCGCACCCGTAAAGAAAGTGTGGGAAGCGCTGAACGATCCGGCCGTGCTGAAGGACGCCATTCCGGGCTGTCAGAGCCTGGAAATGAAATCGGCGACCGAGATGGCGGCAACGGTGGTGCTGAAGATCGGTCCGATCAAGGCGACCTTCAACGGCGAAGTGACGCTCAGGAATCTCAAGCCGCCGCATGCCTACACCATCCAGGGCGAAGGCAAGGGTGGCATTGCCGGCTTCGCCAAGGGCGGTGCCGACGTCACCCTCACCGCCGACGGGCCGGACGCGACGGTCCTCAAATACGCGGCCAAGGCAGAAGTCGGCGGCAAGATCGCGCAGCTCGGCAGCCGGCTGATCGAATCGACCTCGAAGAAACTGGCCGGACAATTCTTTTCGGCATTCGGCGAAAAAGTGGGCGGCTGATCGCTCCTCTTGGGGGGTCACTCAAACACGATGTTCGGCACAGCCGCTTCGGCCGCGCCGCGTTCCTCATTGACCCTGTCCCAGACCTTGGAAGCGATATCGCGGTAGATTTTCGCCTCGGCGCCGTCGGGCTTCGAGACGACCACCGGCGTGCCGGCGTCCGAGCTTTCGCGAATGCCCATTTCCAGCGGCACCTCGCCGAGGAAAGTGACACCCAGCCTCTCGGCCTCGCGGCGCGCGCCGCCATGGCCGAAAATATCGTAGCGCTTGCCGGTGTCAGGGGCGAGGAAGTAGCTCATGTTCTCGACAATGCCGAGCAGCGGCACATCGACTTTTTTGAACATATTGAGACCTTTGCGGGCGTCGATCAGCGCCAGGTCCTGCGGCGTCGAGACGATGACCGCGCCGGCCAGCGGCACCTGCTGGGCCATGGTGAGCTGGGCATCGCCGGTGCCGGGCGGCATGTCGACGACGAGCACGTCGAGCCGCCCCCATTCGACCTCACGCAGCATCTGCGTCAGCGCCGACATCACCATCGGCCCGCGCCAGATCATCGGCGTCTCCTCGTCGACGAGGAAACCCATCGACATCACCTTGAGGCCGTAATTCTCCATGGGTTTCAGGATCTTGCCGTCGACCGTCTGCGGCCGGCCATGGATGTTGAGCAGCCTGGGCATCGACGGGCCATAGATGTCGGCGTCGAGCACGCCGACCCGCAAGCCGTTGGCGACAAGGCCGAGCGCCAGATTGACGGCCGTGGTCGACTTGCCGACGCCGCCCTTGCCCGAAGCAACCGCGATGATCGCCTCGATGCCGGGGACGCCGCGCTTGCCATGGCTCTGAGAAGCAGGAGCATGCGGAGCCGCCCGCGGTGCGGCGGCGGGCGAAGCCGGCCTGGGTGCGGGACGCGATGGAACCGGCGCCTCCATGCCGCCGCCTTTCTTTTCAGCCGTCAGCGCGACGACCGCACTGGCGACGCCGGGAATGGCCTTCACCACCCGCTCGGCGGCGGCGCGCAACGGCTCCATCTCCTGGGCCCGCGCGGCGGGAACGGTGATCGAGAAGAACACCTTCGAATCGGCGATGAAAATCTCCGAAACCATGCCGAGATCGACGATGTTGCCGGTGAAGTCCGGCCCGTTGACGGTCTTCAGGCGCTCGACGACGATTTCCTTGGTGACGGCCATAACAATTCTTCCTCGGCTTAAGGTGCTGCTCACATAGTGCAGATCGGCGGCTGGTCCAAGCGCCACGCCGCGACATCACCGGGCCAGGCTGAGCGCCAGGTAGGTGAGAGCGGAAATCGCCGCCGTCGCCGGCAAGGTGACGACCCAGGCGACGACGATGTTGCCGGCGATGCCCCAGCGGACTGCGGAAACCCGGCGGGCAGCGCCGACACCGATGATGGCACCGGTGATGGTGTGCGTGGTCGAAACCGGGATGCCGAGCCAAGTGGCGGCGAACAGGGTGATCGCGCCGCCGGTCTCGGCGCAGAAGCCCTGCATCGGATTGAGACGCGTGATCTTCGAGCCCATTGTGTGGACGATGCGCCAGCCGCCCAAAAGCGTGCCCAGCGCCAGCGCCGACTGGCAGGTGAGGACAACCCACAATGGCACATAGAACGAGGTGCCGAGCATGCCTTGCGAATAGAGCAGCACGGCGATGATGCCCATGGTTTTCTGGGCGTCGTTGCCGCCATGGCCGAGCGAATAGAGCGAGGCCGAAAAGAACTGCAGGACGCGAAATGTGCTGTCGACGGCGAATGGCGTCTGGCGCACGAACAGCCATGAAACCACCAGGACCAGGAGAAGCGCCAGGACGAAACCGGTTGCCGGCGACAGCACGATCGCGGCGACGGTCTTGCCGAGGCCCGACCAGACGATGGCGCCGAAGCCCGCCTTCGCGACCCCCGCCCCGACCAGCCCGCCGATCAGCGCGTGCGAGCTGCTCGACGGAATACCGGCGATCCAGGTTACGATGTTCCAGACAATGGCGCCGACCAGCGCCGAGAAGATCACCGCCGGGGTGACGACGCCGACGTCGACGATGCCCTTGCCGACGGTCTCGGCGACATGAAGGCCGAAGAACAGGAAGGCGATGAAATTGAAGAAGGCTGCCCACAGCACCGCATAATGAGGCCGCAGCACCCGCGTGGAGACGATGGTGGCGATGGAGTTGGCGGCGTCGTGCAGGCCATTGAGAAAATCGAAGAACAGCGCCACGGCAACGAGGCCGGCGAGCAGGGGAAAGGCGATGGTCGCTTCCATCGCCTAGACGTTCTCGATGACGATGCCGCTGATCTCGTTGGCGACGTCCTCGAAACGGTCGACCACCTTCTCGAGCTGGCCATAGATCTCCGAGCCGATCAAATAGGCCATCGCGTCACCGCCATTGTGGCGCTTGAACAGGTCCTTCAAACCCTGCTCATGCAGGTCGTCGGCCCGGCCCTCGGCACGCATGACCTCCTCGGCGAGTTCATTTAGGCGTGCGCTGTTGGCGCCGACCTTGGCGAGCAGCGGGATCGCCTCCGCGACCAGCTTGGCAGCGTCGACGATGACGCCACCCATTTCCTGCATCAGCGGATCGAATTCGTGCTTTTCGAACAGCCGCACCGTCTTGACGGTCTTGTGCATCGTGTCGATGGCATCATCCATCGACTGGATCAGATCCTTGATGTCGCCGCGGTCGAAAGGCGTGATGAAAGACCGCCGCACCGCAAGCAGCACCTGCGCGGTTATGTCGTCCGCCTCGTTCTCGAGATCGATGATCTCCCGGCACTTGCGTTCGATATCCTTGCCCTGGAGAAGCAGCTGGAGTGCCTCGGCGCCGGCGACCACGGTACGGGAATGCTGTTCGAACAGGTCGAAGAAGCGATCTTCGCGCGGCAACAGCTTGCGGAACCAGCCCAGCATGTTCGTCCCTCCCTGCGCACCAGTTGCATCCACATAGCGCCGCACGCGCCCGCAGGAAACAGTAAGCCGGCTGAAAGATGTGGATCGGCGCCGTTTGAAGGCACAACTTGCAGCAACGCGCATGTCATTGACGCTCGTCAAGCGGCTGGCCGGCCCTACTTCAGCAATGGAACGTTCGACGCGGACAGGTTCACTGACGAGGGAACAATCAGGGAAGGAGACGATCATGCTTGAAAACAGCAACGCAACGGCCAATCTCGCGGTCAGGGACCTGGCCAAGGCAAAGGCTTTCTATGCGGGGACGCTCGGCCTGAAACAGGTGCACGATGAGGGCGGCGAACTGATCGTGTACAAAAGCGGCAACACCACCGTCAATGTCTATCGCTCCCAGTTCGCCGGAACCAATAAGGCGACAGCGGTGACGTGGACGGTCGGAGACGCGATCGGCACCGTCGTCGCCGCGCTGAAATCGAAGGGCGTCGTCTTTGAACCCTACGAGATGCCCGGTTTGACGCTGGAAGGCGATGTCCATGTCGGGCAGGGTATGAAGGTCGCTTGGTTCAAGGATCCGGATGGCAACATCCTGAATCTCGTCGACAGGTAGTTTTTTGCGATTGCGCAACGGCGGGGGCGGCACGATTGTTAGCTGTAGCAGCAACCATCTGGCGCGGTGCGGCTGCGCCGGTTAGCTTCACCTATGATCGACAAGCTGGAATTCTTCATCGCACTGGCCAAGGAGGAGCATTTCGGCCGGGCGGCTGAAGCGTGCGGGGTTACGCAGCCGACCCTGTCGGCCGGGATCAAACAGCTCGAGGGCCAGCTCGGCGTCATGCTGGTCAATCGCGGCTCGCGCTTTCAGGGGCTGACGCCGGAGGGCAAGCAGGTGTTGGTCTGGGCGCGCCGCATCGTCGGCGACTCCAGGACCATGCGCGAGGAGATGCGCGCCGCCCGCCACGGCCTTTCCGGCCGCATCCGCATTGCCGCCATCCCGACAGCGTTGGCCATGGTGGCCCGATTGACGACACCCTTTCGAGACAAGCACCCCGGTGTCACCTTTTCGGTGCTGTCGCGAACCTCGATCGAAGTGCTGTCGCTGCTCGGCAATTTCGATGTCGATGCCGGCATCACCTATCTTGACAACGAGCCGCTCGGGCGGGTGACCAGCGTGCCGCTTTATGACGAGCGCTACCAGTTGATCACCGCTATCGGCACTCCCTATTCGGACCGCGACAAAGTGACATGGGCGGAGATCAGCCATTTGCCGCTGTGCCTGTTGACGCCGGACATGCAGAACCGCCGCATCATCGACCAGCACCTGGCGGAAGCCGGCGTGCAGGTGCGGCCGACGCTGGAATCGAACTCGATGATCGTGCTGTTCTCGCACATCCGGACCGGCAAATGGTCGTCGATCATGCCGCTCAACCTTGCGGAAACGTTCGGTTTTTCCGAACCGATCCGCGCCATTCCGATCGTCGAGCCCGATGCCAGCCACACGGTCGGGCTGGTCGCCGCGCCGCGTGAGCCGCATACGCCGCTGGTGCAGGCGCTGCTGGACGAGGCCATGGCGCTGGCAGACGATTTCCGCGCCCACCGCTAGGTTAGAGAATTGAGGCGGAAGAGCTTGATAGAAAATTTCTATCGAGCAACGGATCAGCTTTATTGATGTCAGGGGTTTCCTCTGATTTTGTAAAGACTTAGCGATAAAGCCATCGACCAGGGAGGGCGCTGCGTGACGATGCAGCCAGCAAGTACCGAGATCGCATCCCGCACGGCGGCGATTGTCCAGGAGTTGAAGGATCTCGAAGGTCCGCTGCTGCCGATCCTCCACGGTATCCAGGAAGAATTCGGCCACGTCCCACAGGACGCCGTGCCGGTCATCGCCGATGGGCTGAACCTCTCCAGGGCCGAGGTGCACGGTGTCGTCACCTTCTATCATGATTTCCGTGCGCGACCGGCCGGCCGGCACGTGCTCAAGCTCTGCCAGGCGGAAGCCTGCCAGTCGATGGGTTCGGACGCGGTCGCCGCCAGGGTCAAGCAGTTGCTCGGCATCGATTTCCATGAGACCACGCGTGACGGATCGGTTACGCTTGAGCCGGTCTATTGTCTCGGCCTGTGCGCCTGTTCGCCGTCGGCGATGCTCGACGGCGAGGTGATCGGACGGCTCGATGACGACAAGATCGATGAGATCGTCGCCGAGGTGCGCTCATGACCCCCCGCATCTACATTCCCGGCGATTCCGGCGCGTTGGCGCTGGGCGCGGAAAAGGTCGCCAAAGCGATCGCAAATGAACTTGCCGAGCGCGGCATCGAGGCCAAGATCGTACGCAACGGGTCGCGCGGCGCCTATTTCCTCGAACCCATGGTCGAAGTGGCGACAGCCAATGGCCGTGTCGCCTACGGGCCGGTGAAGCCGTCGGACGTGAAGAGCCTGTTCGACAGCGGCTTCCTCAAGGGCGGGCATCACAAGCGCTGGCTCGGCGCGCCCGACAAGATCCCGTTCCTCGCCAAGCAGACACGGCTGACCTTCGCGCGCTGCGGCATCAACGACCCGCTATCGCTCGATGCCTACAAATCGCTCGGCGGATTGAAGGGCCTGCAGAATGCGGTGGCCATGGCGCCCACCGACATCGTCAAGCAGGTGACGGAGTCCGGCCTGCGTGGCCGTGGCGGCGCGGGCTTTCCGACCGGCATCAAATGGAAGACGGTGCTCGATACGACATCGGAGCGCAAATACATTGTCTGCAACGCCGATGAGGGCGACAGCGCCACCTTCGCCGACCGCATGATCATGGAAGGCGACCCCTTCGTGCTCATCGAAGGGATGGCAATCGCCGGCATCGCCACCGGCGCGACCAAGGGTTTTGTCTACATCCGCTCGGAATATCCGCACGCGGTTGCTGTCATGAACAAGGCCGTCGAGATCGCCCGCAAGGCCGGTGTGCTCGGCGTCAATGTGCTGGGTTCGCCCAACGCCTTCGACATGGAAATCCGCGTCGGTGCCGGTGCCTATGTCTGCGGCGAGGAAACCTCGTTGCTCAACAGCCTGGAAGGCAAGCGCGGGGTGGTGCGCGCCAAGCCGCCGCTGCCCGCGATACAAGGATTGTTCGGCAAGCCGACGGTGATCAACAACGTCATCTCGCTGGCTTCCGTTCCTGTTATCATGGACAAGGGTGCCGCCTTCTACAAGGATTTCGGCATGGGCCGCTCACGCGGCACGATCCCGATCCAGATCGCCGGCAACGTCAAGCAAGGCGGCCTGTTCGAAACCGCTTTCGGCCTGACGCTGGGCGAGATCGTCGATGAGATCGGCGGCGGCACGTCCACCGGGCGCCCGGTGAAGGCGGTGCAGGTCGGCGGCCCGCTCGGCGCCTATTTCCCGCGCGCCTTGTTCGACACGCCGTTCGACTACGAAGAATTCGCCAAGCGCGATGGACTGATCGGCCACGCCGGCATCACGGTTTTCGACGATACCGCCGACATGCTGAAGCAGGCACGCTTCGCCATGGAGTTCTGCGCCATCGAAAGCTGCGGCAAGTGCACGCCTTGCCGCATCGGCTCGACGCGGGGCGTGGAAACCATCGACAGGCTCGCCGCCGGCATCGAGCCGGAGAAGAACCTGGCTCTGGTCACGGACCTCTGCAACACGATGAAATTCGGTTCGCTCTGCGCGCTGGGCGGCTTCACGCCCTACCCGGTGATGAGCTCGATCACGCATTTCCCCGAGGATTTCAAGCCCGCGCCAGCGCGCGTGGCTGCTGAATAGGAGCTGGCAGATGAACATCAAGGCCGACTTCCCGACGCTCATCGAAGAACTCGATTACGGAACTCCGCAATCGAAGGCTGAGAAGCAGGTCACGCTGACCGTCGATGGCCGCAGCATCAGCGTGCCGGAAGGCACGTCGATCATGCGTGCGGCGATGGAAGGCGGAGTGGAAATCCCGAAACTCTGCGCCACCGACATGCTGGATTCCTTCGGCTCCTGCCGCGTCTGCCTCGTCGAGATCGAAGGGCGCGGCGGCACGCCGGCTTCCTGCACGACGCCTGTCGGCGAAGGCATGGTGGTGCGCACGCAGTCGGACAGGCTCGATGCCATCCGCCGCGGCGTCATGGAACTCTACGTCTCCGATCATCCGACCGGCTGGAACGAGAAGGCCGGAACCGGCGCCAGCGAGTTCGATGTGGTGGCGAAGTCCGTCGGCCTGACCGAAAATCGCTACGGCGTCGAGGGCCGCAACCACGTCAAGGAAGAAGGCGGCGTCGCGCCGGGCCATGGCTCGCTCGCGGTCGACTACATCGCGCGCGATGAGTCCAACCCCTATTTCACCTACGATCCGGCGCAGTGCATCGTCTGCTCGCGCTGCGTGCGCGCCTGCGAGGAGGTGCAAGGCACTTTTGCGCTGACCATCGAGGGCCGCGGCTTCGAATCGCGCATGGTCGCCGGCATGCACGAGGATTTCATCGCTTCCGAATGCGTGTCCTGCGGCGCCTGCGTGCAGGCCTGCCCGACCGATGCGCTGCGCGAGAAGACCGTGCTCGAAAAGGGCCTGCCGGAGCGCTCCGCCGTCACCACCTGCGCCTATTGCGGCGTCGGCTGCTCGTTCAAGGCCGAAGTGAAGGGCGACGAGGTCATCCGCATGATGCCCTACAAGGAGGGCATGGCCAACCACGGCCATTCCTGCGTGAAGGGCCGTTTCGCCTATGGCTACGCCACCCACAAGGACCGCATCCTGTCGCCGATGATCCGCGAAAAGGTCAGCGATCCCTGGCGCGAGGTGAGCTGGGAAGAGGCGATCGCCCACACGGCCAAGGAATTCCGCCGTATCCAGTACCAGTACGGCCGCACCGCGATCGGCGGCATCACCTCCTCGCGCTGCACAAATGAGGAGACCTATCTCGTCCAGAAGCTGGTGCGGCAGGGCTTCCGCAACAACAATGTCGACACCTGCGCACGCGTCTGCCATTCGCCGACCGGCTATGGGCTCGGCCAGACCTACGGCACCTCGGCCGGCACGCAGGATTTCGATTCCGTCGAATTCACCGACGTCGCCGTCATCATCGGCGCCAATCCCGCTTCGGCGCACCCGGTGTTCGCCTCGCGGCTGAAGAAGCGGCTGCGCCAGGGCGCCAAGCTGATCGTGCTCGATCCGCGCCGCACCGAGATGGTCAAGTCGGCCCATGTCGAAGCGGACTACCATTTGCCGCTGAAGCCCGGCACCAATGTCGCCGTGCTGACGTCCCTGGCACATGTCATCGTCACCGAAGGTCTTTTCGACGAAGCCTTTATCCGCGAGCGCTGCGACTGGGCGGAATTCCAGGATTGGGCGTCCTTCGTCGCACTGCCGGAAAACAGCCCCGAAACCGTGGGCGAGTTGTCCGGCGTCGATCCCGAGCTGATCCGCGGTGCCGCGCGCCTCTACGCCAAGGGCGGCAATGGTGCGATCTACTACGGCCTCGGCGTCACCGAGCACAGCCAGGGCTCGACCACGGTGATGGCGATCGCCAACCTCGCAATGGCCACCGGCAATATCGGCCGCCCGGGCGTCGGTGTGAACCCGCTGCGCGGCCAGAACAACGTGCAGGGCTCGTGCGACATGGGCTCGTTCCCGCATGAACTGCCGGGCTACCGGCACATTTCGGGCGACGCGGTGCGCGATATCTACGAAAGCCTGTGGGGTGTGAAGCTGGACGACGAACCCGGCCTGCGTATCCCCAACATGCTGGATGCCGCCGTCGACGGCTCGTTCAAGGGCATCTACATCCAGGGCGAGGACATCCTGCAGTCCGATCCCGACACCAAGCATGTCGCCGCCGGCCTTGCCGCGATGGAATGCGTGGTCGTGCACGACCTTTTCCTCAACGAGACGGCTAACTACGCGCATGTCTTCCTGCCCGGCTCGACCTTCCTCGAGAAGGACGGCACCTTCACCAATGCCGAGCGCCGCATCAACATGGTGCGCAAGGTGCTGGAACCGAAGGCGCGCTACGCCGATTGGGAGGCAACGCAGGAGCTTGCCCGCGCCATCGGGCTCGACTGGAACTATACGCATCCGTCAGAAATCATGGACGAGATCGCCAAGACGACGCCAAGCTTCGCCAACGTCTCCTTCGACCTGCTCGACCGCGTCGGTTCCGTGCAATGGCCCTGCAACGACAAGGCACCGCTCGGCACGCCGATCATGCATGTCGACGGCTTCGTGCGCGGCAAGGGCAAGTTCATCCGCACCGAATATGTGGCGACGGACGAAAGGACCGGGCCGCGCTTCCCGCTGCTGCTGACCACCGGCCGTATCCTCAGCCAATACAATGTCGGCGCGCAGACACGGCGTACCGAAAATGTCATGTGGCACTCCGAGGACCGGCTGGAAATCCATCCGCATGACGCCGAAAACCGCGGCCTGCGCGATGGCGACTGGGTGCGGCTGACCAGCCGTTCGGGCGAGACGACGCTGCGCGCGCTGATCACCGACCGGGTGTCGCCGGGCGTGGTCTACACCACCTTCCACCATCCCGACACGCAGGCCAACGTCATCACCACCGACTTCTCCGACTGGGCGACCAATTGTCCGGAATACAAGGTGACCGCGGTGCAGGTCGGCGCTTCCAACGGCCCGTCGGAATGGCAGCGCGACTATGACGAGCAGGCCAAGCAGAGCCGTCGCATCGCCCCGCTGCAGGCGGCGGAGTAGCTCTTGGCCGCGCGCCGCAGAGCGACGACGCAGATATCGCGGCTGGCGCACCGCGCCGGCGGCACGGCTGCGGCCGACCGCATGGTTCCGGAGGAGACGCCGGTGGCGTTCTCCTTTGCCGGCACCACGCACGCGGTGATGATGGCGAGCCCCGCCGATTTCGAGGATTTCGCGCTCGGCTTCTCGCTGACCGAAGGCATCATCGCGGCGCCTGACGAGATCGAAGCCATCGAAGTGGAAGATCATGGTGCCGGCATTGATATTCAGATCCGGCTGAAGGACCAGGCCAATACGCGCTTCGAGGCGCGGCGGCGGCGGCTTGCCGGACCGGTCGGCTGCGGGCTCTGCGGCATCGAATCCATCGAGGAAGCGATGCGCTCGGTCGATGCGGTCGGTGCGTCGAAACTTACGCTTGAGGCCGACGACATCATCCGCTCGGTCAAGTTGCTGTCGAAGGTGCAGCCGCTGCATACCGAGACGGGCGCCGTGCATGCCGCCGGCTTCTACGTGCCTGGCAAGGGCGTCGTCATGGCGCGCGAGGATGTCGGCCGCCACAATGCGCTCGACAAGCTGGCGGGGGCACTGGCCAAGGCCAATATCGATGGCGCATCGGGCGCGGTCGTGGTGACCAGCCGTGTTTCGGTCGAGATGGTGCAGAAGACGGCAGCGATCGGTTCGGCCTTCATCATCGCCGTTTCCGCTCCCACCGCCCTTGCCATCCGCATGGCGCAGGAAGCCGGCATGACGCTGGTGGCCTTGGTGCGCGGCGATGATTTCGATGTTTTTACGCACCCTGACCGGGTGATCTCCGGAGTTACCCAGCATGTCGCATGACGAAGAGCACATCATGAGCACACGGGAAAAGCTGGTGCGCATGGCCAACCAGATCGCCGCCTTTTTCCACTCCAGACCACGCGAGGAAGGTGTTGCCGGAGTCGCCGAACATATCAACAAGTTCTGGGAGCCGAGGATGCGGCGCCAGTTTTTCGAGATGCTGGACAGCGGCGGCGAAGGCTTCGACGAACTGGTTGTGGTCGCTTCGGCCAGGATCAAGCGGCCGATCACGCCGGTGGAGGCCGATCTCAAGCTTGGGCTCGAGGCTTTTCCGGGTGACGTCGCGGCACCGCAAGAATAGCTGCGGCGGCCGCACATTCACTTCCGCTAAAATATAAACTGCCGCAGCCGGCGCGGCTCTGCTATGGTTGGCGATCAGAAATCGTCAGGCCGGGCGGATACCCTCGTGAGGCCGATCGAGACCCGATACGCCCTTAGCGGCGAGGTGCGGATCGCCTATCAGGTGATCGGCCAGGGATCGTTCGATCTCGTCTTCGTGCCGGGCTTCATCTCCAATCTCGACCTGCACTGGGAAGACGAGGGCTATACCAGACTCCTGAGGCGGCTTTCGGCGTTCTCACGGCTGATCCTGTTCGACAAGCGCGGCACGGGTCTCTCCGACCGCGTCGACGTCCATCACCTGCCCAGCCTCGAGACCCGCATGGACGATGTGCGCGCGGTGATGGATGCGGCCGGCAGCGGCCGTGCCGCCCTGCTTGGCGCTTCCGAAGGCGCGCCGATGGCGATGCTGTTCGCCGCCACCTATCCGGAGCGCGCGCGGGCGCTGGCGCTCTATGGCGGCTATGCCCATTTCCACAAATGGGTGATGCCGCCGGAGCGTCTGGAAGCCTTCATCGCGACGGCCGAGACGGCCTGGGGGACAGGCGCCACCTTGCCCAATTTCGCGCCGGGCAGGGTCGATGACGCCCGATTTTCAACCTGGTGGGCACGGTTCGAACGGCTCTCGGCCAGCCCGACGGCAGCGGCGGCGCTGGCGCGCATGAACGCGGAGATCGATGTACGCGGTATCCTGGCGGCGATCGACGCGCCGACACTGCTGATCCATCGCCGCAACGACGTGCGGGTCGATCCCGACGCCAGCCGCTTTCTGGCCAGGAATATCCCCAACGCGCGGCTGGTCGAAATCCCTGGGCGCGACCATCCGATCTGGACCGGCGATGTCGACCGGGTGGCCGACCTGATCGAGGAATTCCTGACCGGCGAGCGCGCCGTGGCGGAAGCCGAACGCATTCTGGCGGCACTTCTGGTGACACGCATCTACGACACGGCACGGCTTGGCGACAGGATGTGGAGCGAGCGCAGCGAGCATTTCCACGAAACATGGCGGACACTTGTGGTGCGCCATGGCGGGCGCTGCGCGGATATGCATGGCGAAATGATGATTTCGCGCTTCGACGGCCCGGGACGGGCCTTACGCTGCGCGGCGGCGTTGCGCGACGCGGCGCAGCAAATCGGGGTGGCAAGCGCGCAAGGGACGCATGTCGGCGAGATCGAGTTGCGCGGCCTCCCTGCAGGATTGACGAGCCGCGTGACGATACAACTCGCCGCTCTCGCCGGGCGCGGCGAGATACTGGCATCGAGGCTGGTCGCCGATCTGGCGGTCGGCTCGGGACTTCATTTCGTCGATCGCGGGCGTATCGCGATCGACGAGCTGGACGAGCCGCTGGCGCTTGTGCTTGCGATGTCCGAACAACACCTGGAACCGGCCTGCCGGCCCAAGACCAGGGCAACCGAACCGGCCTGCCTGACAGCGCGCGAGAGCGAAGTCGTGAATTTGATCGCCGATGGCAAGAGCAATGCGGCGATCGCCGCGGAACTCAGGCTGAGCGAGCACACGGTCAAGCGCCACGTCGCCAACATACTGCTCAAGCTCGACCTGCCATCGCGAGCAGCGGCGGCGGCATTTTCCGCCAGGCAGACTGGCCCGGACGGGCCATGAGAGCCATGGCGCTTTCGGGCGAAGCGGGGACACCGATGTAGGCGCTATCAATTCCCCATGCAGGCCAAGGCGGATATCGCCGGGAAAGGCGCTGCGAGCGGAGGAGGAAATGCCCAAGTCAAAACTGAATGTCAGGTCACTTGTAATCGCGGCGGGCGTTGGCGCGCTGTTCACGATCACTCCGGCGAAGGCCGAGGATGCGTCGGCGACGGCGGCCTACAAGGACATCGAGGCGACGCTCGGCTCCGTGCCAGATATGTTCAAGACACTGCCTGACGTCGCCATCGCCGGCGCCTGGGCCGAGATCAAGGGCGTCCAGCTCAACCCCAAGACCGCGCTTGACGGCAAGACCAAGGAGTTGATGGGGCTCGCGGTCGCGTCGCAGATCCCGTGCCAGTATTGCATCTATTTCCACACCGAGGCCGCCAAGCTCAACGGCGCGAGCGACGAGGAGATCAAGGAGACGATCGCGATGGCGGCAATCGTTCGCCATTGGTCGACGATCCTCAACGGCAGCCAGGTCGATCTCGCGACCTTCAAGAAACAGACCGACGGCGTATTCGCTGCCGTAAAGGCGAAGTCGCAGTGAAGACCTCGCCCCGGCGATGAGTGCCGGGCGACACCACAAAGCATCAACCGCCCGATCGTGAAGACGGGCATATGGAGGATAAAATGCTGACCAAGACCCAAACAGTGGACGGCGCGGCGATCAAGAAGGCGATCGAAGGGCGTGATGGAAAGATGCTGTCGAGCTTCTATGCCGACGATGCGCTGGTGCGGGTGATCGACCGCAACAACCCGCCGAGCAAGCCACGCGAAATCCGCGGGCGCGCGGCGATCACGACGTTCTGGGACGATATCTGCAGCCGGGCGATGACCCACAAGGTCGACACCACCATCGCCAACGGCGACAGCCTCGCCTTCACCCAGGCCTGCGCCTATCCGGACGGCACGAAAGTGTTCGCCGCGGCAATGCTGGAGCTGAAGAACGGGCAGATCGCACGACAGACCGTCGTGCAGGCCTGGGACGAGTAGATCAACCGCGGGCTCAACCGCAAGTGATGGAGGAGAACCGACATGTTCAGCGCCAGATGGCAGATCGACGCAAGGTTCGGGCACAAGCAGACCGTGCTTGAGCTGATGCGGAAATGGGAACGCGAGATCGGCTCGCAGGTCGGCCTCGCCGACCTCAAATTCCAGATCATGACCGGATCGATCGGCGCGCGCGAGGCGACGGTCGAGTCGCATCACCAGGTCGAAAGCCTGGCCAAGCTGGAGGAATTCTTCGCCAAGATCGGCAAGATCGACGCGCACGCCAAATGGGGCAAGGAGATGGAGCCCTATGTCGTGTCGGGCACCAGCCTGTGGCAGATTTTCCGTATCGTCGAATAGTTGATGCCGGATAGCCGCGGCCCGGGACCTGGGAGGGGCGGCGAGCACGATGGAAGGGTGGCTGCGAGATGGCGGCCACCTTCATCATGCGCCACGCGATAAAGGCAAAGCCACGAGGCTGGCTCCTGCTCTCCTATACGGCCAGTCTCAGCGGCGGCTTCCGGCTGCCCGCCATGGCTCTCCTGGGCCATTCCGCATTGGCCCTTTCGGGCGAAGCAGCGGGGACCGGATCGGTGCAATGTACTCGTCTCTGCACCATCCAACGCATCCGCCCCGAGGGGGGCGACACAACGAAGCAACAAGATGCGTCGCGCCGACGCCGCATAGCGCTGGCGCAATCAAAGGGAGAAAACCGATGACCGACGAAACCCATGCAAAACTGCGTGAAAGCCTGCGCGGGGAGCTGATCCTGCGTGACGATGCCGGATATGACGAAGCACGCAAGATCTACAACGGCATGATCGAAAAGCACCCGCTGCTGATTGCACGCTGCGCCGATGTCGCCGACGTGATCACCGCCGTGCGATACGCGCGCGACAACGACCTCCTGATCGCCGTGCGCGGCGGAGGGCACAACGGTGCCGGATTGGGAATTTGCGACAACGGCCTCGTCATCGACCTGTCGACGATGAAAGGGGTCCATGTCGACCCGAACACGCGCACTGTGAGGGTCGCGCCCGGCTGCACGTCGGGTGACGTGGACCACGCCACCCATCCTTTCGGGCTCGCTGTTCCGTTCGGCATCGTCTCGACCACGGGCGTTGCCGGCCTTACTCTCGGCGGAGGGACGGGCTATCTGACGCGCAGATACGGTCTCACCATCGACAATCTTGTCGAGGCCGATCTGGTGCTGGCCGATGGCAGCATTGTAAGGGCCAGCGAAAGCGAGAATCCCGACCTGTTCTGGGCGCTGCGGGGCGGCGGCGGCAATTTCGGCGTCGTGACCAGCTTCCTGTTCCAGGCCCATCCTGTGAACATGATCTTCGGCGGCCCGGTGTTCTGGGAGGCCAAGGACGCTCCGGCCGTCATGCGTGCCTATCGCGACTACCTGCCGGCAGCGCCGGAAGATCTCGGCGCCTTTGTCGGCCTGAAGTCGGTCCCCTCGACCGATCCCTTCCCGCGTGAGTATTGGGGCAAGCGCGCCTGCGCCATCATCTCCTGCTACAACGGCACGGAGAAAGACGGGCGCAAGGCGATGGCGCCGCTGCTGGACATCTTGCCGCCACCGATCTTCAACTGGATGGGCGTCATGCCGTACCCGGCGTTGCAGGCGCTGTTCGACCCGCTGCTTCCTAAAGGCCTGCAATGGTATTGGAAGGGCGATTTCGTCAAGTCTCTTTCCGACGAAGCCATCGCGACCCACATCGCGCAGGCTGCCCAGGCGCCCAGCGAATTGTCTCTCATGCATCTTTACCCGATCGACGGCGCCGTGCGCCGCGTCGGCAAGGACGAGACCGCCTGGAACGCACGCGACGCAAGCTGGTCAATGGTCATAGCCGCAATCGATCCCGATCCGGGCAAGGCCGCCGACCTCACCAAGTGGGCCAAGAATTACTGGGCGAGCATCCATCCCCACAATGGCGAAGGCGGCTATGTGAATTTCATGATGGACGACGAAGGGGAAGCGCGCTTGCGGGCAAGCTATGGTGCGAATTACGAGCGGCTGACCCAGGTGAAGCGGACCTATGACCCATCCAACTTCTTCCGGGTCAACTTGAACATCAAGCCCGCGCTATCAGGGACGCAAGGCAGGACGGCGGCTTAGCTGGCGGTTCCCGCTGCTTGTGCCGCTTAGACGGCCTTCTCGCAGTCAAACATAGGGCCGTATCGAGAGTATAATAACGCTGACGCCCTCCTTCAGACAAAGGGCGTCAGCGCCGCGATGCGATAGTCCCTTACCCGTGCGCCACCATGACATGGCGCACGGCGGTGTAGTCCTCCAGCGCGTAGAGCGACATGTCCTTGCCGTAGCCGGACTGTTTCAGCCCGCCATGCGGCATCTCGTTGGTCAGCATGAAGTGGGTGTTGATCCAGGTGCAGCCATATTGCAGGCGGGCGGCGGTCGCCATGGCGCGTGAGACGTCCCTGGTCCACACCGATGACGCCAGGCCGTAATCGCTGTCGTTGGCCCAGCTCACCGCCTCGTCGACTTCCGTGAAACGAGTGATCGACACGACTGGGCCGAACACTTCGCGGCGCACGATCTCGTCCTCCTGCAGCGCACCGGCGACGACGGTCGGCTGGTAGTAGAAGCCGGTGCCCTCGCCCGGCTTGCCGCCGGTGGTGATCTCGATGTGCTTCAGCTCCGAAGCACGCTCGACAAAGCTCGAGACGCGATCGCGCTGGCGGCGCGAGATCAATGGCCCGATTTCGTTCTCGGTGTCGTCGGGCTGGTTGTATTTGATGGTCGAGACGGCGGAGGACAGATCGGCGACCAGCTTGTCGTAGATCTTCTTGCCGGCATAGATGCGGCAGGCGGCGGTGCAATCCTGGCCGGCATTGTAGTAGCCGAAGGCGCGCAAGCCCTTGACGACGGCGCCGAGGTCGGCGTCGTCGAAGACGATGACCGGCGCCTTGCCACCAAGTTCGAGATGCGTGCGCTTGACCGATTTGGCGGCGGCCTGCAGCACCTTCTTGCCGGTGGCGACGTCACCGGTGATCGAGATCATATTGACCTTGGGATGGTTGATCAGCGTGTTGCCGACGCTGTCGCCCCGGCCAAGCACGACATTGACGACGCCCTCGGGCAGCACTTCGGCCAGAATCCTTGCCAGCTTCAGCGCCGTCAGCGGCGTCTGCTCCGACGGCTTGAAGACGACGGTGTTGCCGCCGGCGATCGCCGGCGCCAGCTTCCAGGCCATCATCATCAGCGGATAGTTCCATGGCGCGATCGAAGCGACGATGCCGATCGGATCGCGCCGCACCATCGAGGTGTGGCCGGGCAGGTATTCGCCCGCGACCACACCTGGCATGGAGCGGACCGCGCCGGCGAAGAAGCGGTAGCAGTCGACGATGGCCGGGATTTCGTCATTGAGCACGGCGTTGATCGGCTTGCCGCAGTTCAGCGCCTCGAGCGTGGCGAATTCCCTGGCCTCGGCCTCGATGCGGTTGGCGATCTTCAAGAGGTAGCCGGAGCGTTGCGCCGGCGTGGTGCGAGACCACAAGACGAACGCTTGTCCCGCTGCCGCCACGGCGGCCTCGATCTGTGCCTGGCTGGCTTCGGGCAGGTTGAGAATGGTCGCCCCGGTCTTCGGATTGAGGATCGGCTCCTCGGTCTCGGCGCCCTTCTCGAATTTGGAGCCGATCAGCATCTGGGTGTCCATTGGGTTCTCCTTGGGCAGAAGTGAGTAGTGAGTAGTGGATGAGTTTCCACCGTGGATTCGGCTATTCCCTGCTCACTACTCACCACTCACTTTTTTCATTTCCCGCTTCCGGCGATCTGGTCGCCGTCGCGGGTCAGGTAGTAGGCAAACAGGATCGGCAGCAGCGTCACCAGGACGACGACCATGGCCACGACGTTGGTGACCGGACGCTGGCGCGGACGGATCAGTTCCTCCAGCATCCAGATCGGCACCGTCTGCTGCTGGCCGGCGGTGAAGGTGGTGACGATGACCTCGTCGAAGGAAAGGGCAAAGGCCAGCATGCCGCCGGCGAGCAATGCGGTGGCGATATTGGGCAGCACGACATGACGAAAGGTCTGGAAGCCGTCGGCGCCGAGATCCATCGAGGCCTCGATCATCGAGCCCGAGGTGCGGCGGAAACGAGCGACGGCGTTGTTGTAGACCACGACCACGCAGAAAGTGGCGTGGCCAAGCACGATCGTCCAGAACGAGAAGGGGATGTCCGCCAGCGCGAAGGCCGAACGCAGCGCGATGCCGGTGATGATGCCGGGCAGTGCGATCGGCAGGATGACCAGCAGAGAGATGGTTTCGCGGCCGAAGAATTTCGTCCGCGAAACGGCGGCGGCGCACAGCGTGCCGAGCACCAGCGCGATCGTGGTCGAGATGGCGGCGACGCGGACCGACAGCGACAGCGCTTCCCAGACATCGGGCCGGTTCCAGGTGACGGCGAACCATTGCGTGGTCAGCCCGGGCGGCGGCCAGACGAAACTCTTCTCCTCGGTGGTGAAGGCGTAGACGAAGATCAGCAGGATCGGCAAATGCAGGAAGAGCAGGCCGCAGGCAGCGGCGGCCTTCAGGCCTAGCGGAGCGGATTGACCACGGTCAGAGCGCATCGAAGGCCCCCATGCGCTTGGCGCCCCAGAGATAGAAGCCCATGATGACGATGGGCACCACGGTGAAGGCGGCGGCCAGCGGAATGTTGCCGGCCGTGCCTTGCTGCGAATAGACGGCCTGGCCGATGAACAGGCGCGACGTCCCGATGATCTGCGGGATGATGTAATCGCCCAATGTCAGCGAGAAGGTGAAGATCGAGCCGGCGACGATGCCAGGCAGCGCCAGCGGAAACAGCACGTTGCGGAAGGTCTGGCCGGGCGAGGCGCCGAGATCGGACGACGCCTCGACCAGATTGCCGGGCACGCGCTCGAGGGCCGCCTGAACGGGCAGGATCATGAAAGGCAGCCAGACATAGACGAAGACGATGAAAGTGCCGGTGAACGATACCGACAGCGAATTGCCACCGACCACGGGCAGCGACAGCCAGGCGTCGAGCAGCCACAACAAGTGCAGCTTGGTGAGCAGCCAGGTCAAAATGCCTTCCTTGGCCAGGATCAGCTTCCAGGCATAGATCTTGACCAGATAGCTCGACCACAGCGGCAGCATGACGCCGAGATAAAACAGTGCCTTCCAGCGGCCGCGTGCATAGCGCGCCGCGTAGTAGGCAATGGGGAAGGCGACGATGGCCGAAGCCAGCGTAACCAGGGCCGCCATCGTCACCGTACGCAGGATGATGTCGAGATTGGCGGCCTGTAACAGGTCGCCATAGGTCTTCAGCGTGAACTGGCGGTTGATGAGGCCGGAGAACTCGTCGATGGAGAAAAAGCTCTGCGCCAAAAGCGCGAACAGCGAGCCGATATAGACGATGCCGAGCCACAAAACCGGCGGCAGCAGCATGAGGAGCAGCAGGACTTTTGGCCGGCGCCAGAAAAGGTCGGAGAGCGCACCGCGCAGACCGCCGCTGCCGGGCAGGATGGCGGGTACGGGATTGGCGTTGAGGGCGACGATGCTCACGGCGCCACCCTGTCGATTGGATCAACGGCGGCAAGGCCGAGATCCTTCACACCCCCCTCTGTCGGGCAGGACAGAGGGGGGTGCTTCACGCAAACGTCAATCATGCCGGCTCGTCCATAAGATGCAGGTGCTCGCGATTGAACGTCAGCACCACCGCCTCGCCCTCCGCCGGCAGGGCGGTGCCGGCCGGCACCACGGCGTGCAGTTTCAATCCGTCGGCATCGAGCGCCAGCCGGGTGGTGGCACCGAGATAATTGGTCGAGACGAGACGCGCGGCAACGCCCTCGCCGCTCGCGGCACGGCCGACGCGAATGGATTCAGGCCGCAGGCTGCCCCAGCGGTGCTGGCCGGAATAACGCTGGACGAAATCCGGCGGCAGCACGTTCGAGGAACCGACGAAATCAGCGACAAAGCGCGTGCTCGGCCGCTGATAGATGTCCTCCGGCGTGCCGATCTGCATGATCTTGCCATCGTTGAAGACGGCGACGCGGTCGGCCATCGACAGTGCCTCGCCCTGGTCGTGGGTGACGAAGACGAAGGTGATGCCGAGCGCCTTCTGCAGCGATTTCAGCTCCTCCTGCATGTTTTCACGCAGCTTGAGGTCGAGCGCGCCGAGCGGCTCGTCGAGCAGCAGCACCTTGGGCTGGTTGACCAGCGCGCGGGCGAGCGCGACACGCTGGCGCTGGCCGCCGGAGAGCTGGCCGGGCCGCCGGGCGCCGTAGCCGGGCAGTCGCACCAGCGAGAGCGCTTCTTCCGCCGCCTTGTGCCGCTCGGCCTTGCTCACGCGCTTGACCATCAGCCCGTAGGCGACGTTGTCGAGCACATTGAGATGCGGGAACAGCGCGTAGTCCTGGAACACGGTGTTGACGTTCCGGCGGTAGGGCGGCACGCCTTCGGCACGCTCGCCGAAGATCGAGATCGAACCCGCCGTCGGCTGCTCGAAGCCGGCGATCAGGCGCAGACACGTGGTCTTGCCGGACCCGGACGGCCCGAGCATGGCGAAGAATTCGCCCGGCACGATGTCGAGGTCGACCGCGTCGACGGCGCGAACGCTGCCGAAATGGCGCGAGACTCTTTGGAAGGAAACGGCTGGGGTCATGGGACGTCAGTCTGTTGCCGGTTGGTTCTGTCGGATTGCCGTAGCACGCCGCTTCACCTCCCCCTCGATGGGAGGTCGCGGCGAAGCCGCAGGTGGGGGTGACCTGCACAGACGGCCGAGCAGCCCCACCCCGACGCTGCGCGTCGACCCTCCCCACGAGGGGGAGGGTAAGAGAGATCACCGTCCGCCGATGACGCCGATATAATCCGACACCCAGCGATAGTAGGGCACGCACTGGTCGTTCTGGGTGACGCATTTCGAGACCGGCGTCTTCCAGAACTTGATCTTGTCGAAATTGTCGTAGCCGTTGGTCTTGCAGCCTTCCTCGCCGAGCAGCTCGTTGCCCTTGCAGGCGGCGGGCACGACCGGCAGCGAGCCGAACCAGGCGGAGACATCGCCCTGGACCTTCGGCGCCAGCGAATGCTCGAGCCACATGTAGGCGCAGTTCGGATGCGCCGCGTCGGCTTCCATCATGGTGGTGTCGGCCCAGCCGGTGACGCCTTCTTCCGGTACGGTCGAGGCGACCGGCTTCTTGGCGGCGACCAGCGTGTTGACCTGATAGGGCCACGAGCCCGAAGCAACCACGCCTTCATTCTGGAAATCGTCGACCTGGATGGCGGCATCATGCCAGTAGCGGCCAACCAGCGTGCGCTGGACGCGCAGCAATTCGAGCGCCGCCTTGTACTGGTCCTCGTTCAATTCGTATGGGTCCTTGATGCCGAGTTCCGGCTTGTGGAACATCAGGTAATTGGCGGCGTCGGCGATGTGGATCGGTCCGTCATAGGCCTGGACGCGACCCTTGTTGGACTTGCCGTCCGGCAGCTTCATCTCCTCGAAGACGACGTTCCAGCTCTTCGGCGCTTCCTTGAACACCTCGGTGTTGTACATCAGGATGTTCGGTCCCCACTGATAGGGCACGCCGTAATGAACGCCGCCGACAGTAAACCAGGGCGCGTCCTTCAGCCGGTCGTCGACGGTTTTCCAGCCCGGGATGAGATCGGTGTTGATCGGCTGCACGCGCTTGCCAGCGACGAGGCGCAGCGAGGCATCGCCCGACGCGGTGACGAGGTCGAAGCCGCCCTCGTTCATCAGCGAGACCATCTCATCCGAGGTGTTGGCGGTCTTGACGTTGACCTTGCAGCCGCTCTCCTTCTCGAAGGCGGTGACCCAGTCATAGCCCTTGTCGGTCTCGCCGCGCTCGATATAGCCCGGCCAGGCGACGATGTTCACCTCGCCCTCGCCCTTGCCGAGTTCCTTGACCTGGGCGATGGCCTGACCGGAGAAGGTCAGCGCGACCGTCAAAGCAGTGCACGACTTCAGGAATGAATTCATTATCGACTCCCATTTTGGCGCGTGATCCAGAAACCGCTCCGGTTTTCGCTGGATCACGCGCGGACTGAAAACTTGTCAGCTCGTCCGTTGGACTTGGCGCCGCTCTGATGGCAGCTTGTGTCCCTGAAACGGAAGGTGCTTTGAAAATTCCGGTTTCGCAAATTCATTTATCAGAAGGCCGATATCGGTTTTTCCGATAGCTCTATCACAGACGCTGGCGCACCATCCGCTGCGACTGGGCAAGGCCGATGAAGTCGCGCGCCGCGGCGGCCAGGCCGGAGCCTCGCCGCCAGACCATGCCAACCTGCACCACCGGCAAGGAACCCGAAATGTCGCGCGATTCGATGCGGTCGCCTTCCAGCGACCAGGGCCGGTAGACAAGGTCAGGGAGCAGTGCCACGCCGGCGCCGGTGGCGACCAGGCTGCGCACGGCTTCCACGGAACGGGTGCGGAAGGCGACATGCGGCCTGGCGCCGATCGCCGTCAGCAGCTTGCCGGTGTTCTCCTCGATCTCGTCGACGGTCAGCATGATCAGCGGTTCGGAGGCGATATCGCCGATGCCGATAATGTCGGCGCCAGCCAAGGGATGGCCGAGCGGCAGCCACAGCCGATAGGCCGAGACTTCGAGGATTTCCGATTGCAGGGCAGTGCGGTCGCGCAAATTGGAGGTGACCATGACGGCAATGTCGAGCTTGCCACCGATCAGCAGGTGTTCGAGGTAGTCGCCATTGTCCTCTATGGCCGAGACCTCGACGCCCGGATAGGCGCGGCGGTAGCGTGAAAGCAGATCCGACAGCACATAGCCGGCGACCAGCGAGGTGACGCCGAGTTGCAGCCGCCCGCCCGCCACGGCCTGTTCGCCGGAAAAAGAGCGGCGCGCGTCGGACACGTCAGCGAGAATCTTTGTGGCATGACGCAGGAACTGGTGGCCCTTGTGGGTGATGTTGAGGCCGCGCGGATGGCGCTCGAACAGTTCGACGCCAAGATCGCTTTCAAGCTCCTTGATCGCCTCGGTGACGGACGATTGCGAAATGGAGAGGTTTTGCGCCGCGCGCGACACCGTACCTTGCTCGGCAACGGCGATGAAGAACTGCAACTGTCGGATGGTGAAGGCCATGGCCGGACTAAACACCGGCAGGCAAGCGAAGGAAAGCCGGCTGCGGAGCTTATCCCGTGACCGGAGATTGGTGCAGCGCGGTCAGCCGAGCATCAGCCTGATGCGGCGTCGCCATGTCGGGCCATAGCGCAACGCAAGCATGAAGGCCGTCTCAAGCGCCACGACGATGACGATGATGCGCAGGCCAACCGCGAAGGAATCCTGGCCACTGCCGCGCATGAGGTAACCGGTCAGGAGAAAGCCCGCATTCCATATGGTGGCGCCAAGCAGTGTCGCGGCCGCGAAGGGCAAGGCAGGCAGGTAAAGCGCGCCAGCAGCGATCGGCAGGTAATTGCGCACCGTCGGGATGAACTGTGCCAGCAAGGACACCCTGACATGATTGCGGCGATAGGCCTGGCCAAGCTTGCGATAGGTTTCGGGGCGCAGGAAGACATATCTGCCGGCTCGTCCGATCAGCCTGTCGGCACGGTCGAAGCCGATCCGGCGGCCGGCCGCATACCAGACAAGGCAGCCGGCGAAGGAGGCGGAAGTCGTCACCGCCAGCAGGATCGCCAGCGTCGCATGGTCAGGCGCCGCCGTCATACCGAGGAACAGCAGCAACACATGCGAGGGCGGAATCGGCAGGATCTTTTCGGTGAAGGCGAGGCAGAAGACGCCGAACAGGCCGAAGCCGAGAATGGCCGACAACGGTCCCGTCATGAGAAGCGCCAGTCGTATGTTTCTGACGTCTTGATCCTGGCGATGCGATAGACCGTCGCCGGCGGGAAGTTGCGAAAGGTATGGCCAACCCGCGTGACCTCGAGATCGAGCCTGTCGAGCAGCGACTGGTCGAACGGGCAGCGCCGTCCAAGCGTGAACTGATAGAGCGCTCCGCCCGGGCGAAGGTTCGCGAAAACACCTTCGAGAATGGCGAGCGTCCTGCGCGGCGAGATCAGCCGGAAAGGCAAGCCGCTGACGGCAGCACCAATCACCGGCCGGTGAAAGAGCGACAGACGGCACAGACCGACAGCATCCATCTCGAATATCCGGGCGGCCGGAAAGCGACGCTTGAGCAGTGCGGCAAAATCCGGATCGGATTCGATCAGCGTCAAATCTTCCTCCTTAACCCCGCGCGACAGCAGCGCTCGCGTGAAGGGGCCGGTTCCTGGACCGAGCTCCAACACGGGACCCGTCTCGGGTCCGATGTCGCGCGTCATCAATGCCGCCAGGCTGGAGCTGGACGGCGTGACGGAGCCGACCCTGAACGGCGCCACGGTCCACGCCACGAGGAAAGACAGAGCATCATTTGCAGGCATGGTAACCTCAATCCCGGACAACAGCACGCCAGATTGTGTGGCCAACTGATTCGTTTCAGCGCCATTTCGTTTCAACGTCGGGCCCGACCTGTTGCATATTCGGCCCCGACGCCTTCACGCCGGCATGGGCGATTCGTGCCGACCGGTGCTGTTTGCCGCGACTGGGTTGCATAGACATTGCGCAATCTCGCGGAGGCAAAGAAAGCGTTTGTCGACCCGGGCCGTTCGGCTTTGCCATGTTTGCGCAATGTTGGCGCGGTAGCGCCCGAAGCTGCTGCTGGAGAATTGTCGATGCGAATCTTGCTGGTCGAGGACGAGCCTGAAATGGTCTCTGCCTTGCGTGCCGCGCTGAAGCGCCACGACATGGTGGTCGATCACGCCGGTTCGCTCAACGAGGCGGAAGGCTTCGTTGCCGCCGACAGCTACGACGCGATCCTGCTCGACCGCCAGTTGCCGGATGGCGACGGGTTGTCGCTGGTGCCCAGATTGCGTTCGGCCAAGAACACCACGCCAGTGCTGATGCTGACGGCGAGAGGCGACACGTCGGACAAGGTCGATGGGCTGGACATGGGCGCGGACGACTATCTGGCGAAACCATTCGCCTTCGAGGAACTGCTGGCTCGCCTGCGCGCGCTGCTCAGGCGCCCGGCACCGATGCGGTCGCAATTCATCCGTGCCGGCGGTCTGGTGCTCGATGTCGGGCATCGCGAAGCGTCGATCCGTGCGAACCGCTCAGCCTGCCGCGCCGCGAACTCCTGGTGCTGGAGGCGCTGATGCGGCGCACCGGCCGCATGGTGCAACGCGAGGCGCTGATGGAGGCGGTGTTCGGCCTCGACGACGAGATCCAGTCCAACGCCCTCGACACCCATGTCTCGCGCCTGCGCCGCAAGCTCGCCGATGCCGATGCCGGCGTGACGATCAACGGCATTCGCGGCGTCGGCTATCTCCTGCGCGAGACGACATGAGCGCCAAGCAATGAGCCTCAAGCGCCCGCGTTCGCTGAAATGGAGCCTGGTGCTGCGCATCGCCTTGCTGCAATGCGCGATGCTGACGCTGATCATCGTCGGCATTCTCGTCGCATTGCTCGCCACCGGGCTCATTCCGCACGATTATGAGGACGGCACAATGGACGTGCTGGCGGATGCGGTGGCGCGTGACGCAGGCGGGAAGCTCATCCTGCGCGAGACCTCGGACCTGACGAAGCTGCGATCCGAGGTCCCCGATCTCTGGTTCATCATCCGAGACAAGCAGGGCCAGCGGCTGCAGGAGGGCACCATGCCGCCCATCTTCCAGCCTTTCGCCGGATTGCTGGACACTATCAGCGACGCCCGTATCGACCACGCAATCGGACAAACCGCGCCGCCGGAGGGGAAGATTCGCTGGACCGATACGGCGGCCGGCAATGTCCAGATATTCACCGGCACCAAGGGCGGGCTTTCGCTGTTGCGCCTCCTCGAACAAGCGCCGCAATTCTTCCTGCAAGGCATATTGCCGCTCGCCGGGCTGATGGCGCTGGCCACGCTGTTCGCGACGCCCTGGGTGGTGCGTGGCGCCCTTTCGGGCCTAGGCCATGCAGCCGCCGAGGCCGAACGCATCGACATCGACCAGCGCGGTGTCCAGCTGCCGCTGCAGGACGTACCGACAGAGGTGACACCGCTGGTCAAGGCGGTGAATGCGGCCCTTGCGCGGCTCGACAAGGGCTATGAGCGCCACAAACGTTTCCTCACCGACGCCGCTCATGAGCTCAGGACACCGGTCGCCATCCTCAACACGCGCCTCGCCTCGCTGCCGGCGACACCGGAACGGGCACGGCTGCTGCAGGATGCAGCACGGCTCTCGACGCTGACCGACCAGTTGCTCGACCTGCAGCGTCTCGACCGGCAGACATCGCCTTTCGAAAGGGTCGATCTCGTGACGATTGCGCGAGGCGTCATCGTCGACCTCGCGCCGATAGCATTCTCGGCCGGATACGAGATGTCGTTCGAGCCGGAGAGGGACACGCTTTTTGCCACGGGCGACCGCACCGCGATCGAACGTGCGGTGACCAACATCGTGCAGAACGCCATCGAGCATGGCGGCCGCGCCGGCAAGATCACCGTCAGCGTCACAACGCCCGCCATCATCGAGGTGCGGGACGAAGGCGACGGCGTGCCGCCGGGCGAGCGGGAGCGCATCTTCGAACCCTTCTACCGATTGCGCCCGCAGGATCATGGCGCCGGACTCGGCCTCAACCTCGTGCAGGAGATCATGTATCTCCATGGCGGGCGCATCGAAATCCTCGACGGCAAGCCCAGCGGCGCCTGCTTCAGGATGAGTTTTCGCGCGTTGGCGGCATAGCGTCGCCGCGAGTTCACACGGACGCCCGCGATGACATCAGTCGATGAGAGACAGCAGACAACGAATTCCGGCGTCTATGCCGCCGGAGACGCGGCACGCCGATGCACACCATCGCCTTTGGCTAAATTCCCGCGTCGCCGCCGGCGATGCTGAGCCGCGCGCCGGCCTGTGCGAGGGCGGCGGCAATGTCATGCGGCGGCGCGCGATCGGTGGCGAGTTCGGAAAAGCCGTCGAAGCCGCAGACCTGAACCAGGCCCTGGCGGCCGAACTTCGTGTGGTCGGTGACGACGAGCGAGCGCTGGCCGCGCGACAGCACCATGCGGGCGAATTCCGCCTCGTCCAGATCAAAGTCCATGACACCCGTCACCGCATCCACGGCGCCGGTGGAAATGATGGCGTGGCTGACCGAGAAGCGGCTGACGAACTCGATCGCCGACGTCCCGAACGCGGCTCCTGAATCGCTGCGCAGCTCGCCGCCGGCCATATAGACCTTGTTGCCGTTGATGGTGGCCAGCGTGCGGGCAATATCAGACGAGTTGGTGACGACCGTCAGGCGCCGGTGGCCGAGCAGTTCGCGCGCCAGGAACGAAGTCGTGGTGCCGGTGTCGAGCATGATCGATTCGCCGTCGCGGATGGTGGCGGCAACCATGCGTGCGATGACCCGCTTGGCATCGGCATGCTCGCGCATGCGCCGTTCGAACGGCGCTTCGCCGATCATCGACGGCAGGCCAATGGCGCCATGCATCTTCAGAACCGAGCCGTCGCCGGTGAGCGGCTTGACGTCCCGCCGCACGGTTTCGAGGGAAACGCCCAACCGGTCGGCCAGGCTGGCGATGGTGACGGTTCCCTCTTCCTGCAGCAGCCGCAGGATCTCGCCATGCCGTTTCGAGTGGATCATATGTGCGCGTCCCGGAATTTGCCCGTTTCCCAAGGCATTCCTAACGCTTTTAAAGGAATTGCCCATGCTTTCGGGCAAAATACCCAAAAAAGGTCACATCTTTTTATTGACAGAAGAGCAACCCTGGCGTGAAATCCAACCCTAACAGGGGTTCGGAGCTGCAGCGGGAGGATGATTGGCAGAGCCGCAACTCATTGACCAGGCAGCCTGCAACGTGTCTGGCGCAACGAATTTTCAGATCCGCGGGGGCGGATGCCGGGGTCAAAAACCTGGCCAAGGGGCTCGTCGGTGCGGTGCGGGATACCGATCCTGGCGTCCCGCACCGACGAGATCGTTTGCGTTTCTCCCCGCCGTCGTTGCAGGGCGCCTTGGCGAAGCCCGGCAAACCAGCCTAGCAAACCAGGGATGATCCCGTGAGTGCCGAAGACCGCATCCGCGCCCTGCCCTGCTGGACGGGCGCCATCGAGATCGCGCCGCTGCCCGGCGGCTTGAGCAACGCGAATTATGTGGTCACCGACACGGCCGGCAAACATGTCGTGCGCTTCGGCCAGGATTATCCGTTCCACCATGTCTTCCGCGAACGCGAGGTGATGACCGCGCGGGCGGCTCACGCCGCCGGGTTCGCGCCGGCGGTCCACTATGCCGAACCAGGAATCCTGGTGACGGCATTTCTTGGCGCCAAAACCTATCTGGCCGAGGACGTGCGCGCCAATCTCGGACGCGTCGCGGCGCTGATGCGCGGCTTCCACCGGGAGATGCCCAACCATATCTCCGGCGCCGGCTTCATGTTCTGGGTGTTCCATGTCATCCGCGACTACGCGCGCACGCTTGAAGAAGGCGACAGCCGCAAGCGCGGTGACCTGCCGCGCTTCCTGGCGCTGGCCGACGAACTGGAGCGCGCTCAGAAATTGCTGCCGATCGTCTTTGGCCACAATGATCTTCTGCCTGCCAATATTCTCGACGACGGCAGCAGGCTGTGGCTGATCGATTTCGAATATGCCGGCTTCAACACGGCGATGTTCGACCTCGCCGGCGTCGCTTCGAACGCGGGCATGAGCGATGAGGAATCCTTCGCCTTCCTGACCGCCTATTTCATGAAGGAACCGGATGAGGCGATCCGCCGCTCGCACGCCGCCATGCAATGCGCCTCGCTGCTGCGCGAAGCGATGTGGAGCATGGTGTCGGAACTCTATCTCGACGCGCCCGGCATCGACTACGTCGCCTACACCGAGGAAAACCTGGTGAGGCTCGACGCGGCACTGGAAAGCTACCGGACAAAATACGGGATCCTGAAATCATGACCTTGCCTAGCCAGGCCGCGATCGTCGTCATCGGCGGCGGCATCATCGGCTGTTCGACGGCCTATCATCTGGCGCGCGACCACAAGGCCGACGTGGTGCTGCTCGAACAGGGCAAGCTGACCTCGGGCTCGACCTGGCATGCCGCCGGCCTGGTCGGGCAATTGCGCTCGTCGGCCTCGATCACGCGGGTACTGAAATACTCCGTCGACCTCTACAAGGGGCTGGAAGCCGAGACCGGGCTCGCCACCGGCTGGAAGATGACCGGCTGCCTCAGGCTCGCCACCAATGCCGACCGCTGGACCGAGTACAAAAGGCTGGCGACGACGGCGAGAAGCTTCGGCATGGACATGCAGCTTCTGTCGCCTGCGGAGGTCAAGGCGATGTGGCCGCTGATGGAGACCGGCGATCTGGTCGGCGCGTCCTGGCTGCCGACCGACGGCCAGGCGAGCCCTTCCGACATCACGCAGTCGCTGGCCAAGGGCGCGCGCATGCATGGCGCCAAGCTCTACGAGGGGGTGTGTGTCACCGGCTTCGAGATGAAGGGCGACCGCATCGCGGCGGTGAAGACCAATCAAGGCGACATCGCCTGTGACAAGGTGGTGAACTGCGCTGGGCAATGGGCGCGGCAGGTCGGCGCCATGGCCGGCATCAACGTGCCGCTGCAGCCGGTGAAGCACCAGTACATCATCACCGAGAAAATCGCGGGGCTGGCGACTGACGCGCCGACGCTGCGCGACCCCGATCGGCGCACCTATTTCAAGGAAGAGGTCGGCGGGCTGGTGATGGGCGGCTATGAGCCGAACCCGCAGGCCTGGACAACCGGTCTCCCTCGAGGCGACGTGCCCGACGACTGGGAGTTCCGGCTGTTCGACGACGATTACGATCATTTCGAGCAGCACATGGCTCAGGCGATCGCGCGCGTGCCGGCGCTGGAGACGGTCGGCGTCAAGCAGATGATCAACGGGCCGGAAAGCTTCACGCCCGACGGCAATTTCATCCTCGGCGTGGCGCCCGAATGCGCCAACATGTTCGTCGGCGCCGGCTTCAACGCTTTCGGTATCGCCTCGGGCGGCGGCGCCGGCTGGGTGCTGGCGCAATGGGTGGTCGACGGCGAGGCGCCGCTCGACCTGTGGGTGGTCGACATCAGGCGCTTTTCCAACCTGCACCGCGACCGGCAATGGGTGTGCGAGCGCACGCTGGAAGCCTATGGCAAGCACTACACGATCGGCTTCCCGCACGAAGAGTACGTCAGCGGCCGGCCGCGCATCGTCTCGCCGCTGTATGAGCGGTTGAAGCAGCAACGCGCCGTGTTTGGCTCGAAGCTCGATTGGGAGCGGCCGAACTGGTTCGCGCCGAAGGGCGTCGAGCCAAAGGACCTCTATTCGATGGGCCGGCAGAACTGGTTCGCCGCCGTCGGTGACGAGCACCGCCACGTGCGCGAGCATGTCGGCATCTTCGACCAGTCGTCCTTCGCCAAATATGAGCTGAGCGGCCCCGACGCTGCCAAGGCCCTTGACTGGATCTGCGCCAACGACGTCAGCAAGCCGGTCGGCCGGCTGACGTACACGCAACTCCTCAATACGCGCGGCGGCATCGAGGCCGACCTGACCGTGTCGCGGCTGGCCGAGGAAAAATTCTACATCGTCACCGGCACCGGTTTCCGCACCCATGACGCCTCGTGGATCAGCGACCATATTGGCGAGGGCCTCGATGCCCAGCTCGCCGATGTCACCGAGGATTTCGGCACGCTGTCGCTGATGGGGCCGCGCGCCCGCGATGTGCTTTCGGCCGTCACCAATGCGGATGTGTCGAATGCCGGCTTCCCGTTCGGCCATGTGCGGGAAATCGTCATCGCGGGTCACAGAGTCCGGGCGCTGCGTGTCACCTATGTCGGCGAACTGGGCTGGGAGCTGCATGTGCCGATCCCCGCCACCGGTGAAGTCTTCGACGCGCTGATGGCGGCGGGCGGGAAGCACGACATCCGGCCGGTCGGCTACCGCGCGCTGGAATCACTGCGGCTGGAAAAGGGCTATCGCGCCTGGGGCTCCGACATCACGCCCAATGACACACCGCTGGAGGCTGGGCTGGGCTGGGCCGTAAAGCTGCGTAAGAACACCGACTTCGTCGGACGACGCGCACTTGAGAAAGTTGGCGGCGCAGCGTCGATGAAACGGTTCGCCGGCTTCACAGTCGATGACCAGGAGATCGTGCTGCTCGGCCGCGAAACCATCCTGCGCAACGGCGAGCCGGTCGGTTATCTCACAAGCGGCGGCTACGGCTACACGGTCGGCAAGAACATCGGTTACGGCTATGTGCGCAACGCCGAGGGGGTGAACGATGATTTCCTCGCCTCGGGCAGCTATGAACTGGTGGTCGCGATGCAGCGGACGCCGGCTCAAATCTGTCTTGAGCCGCTATACGACCCGGCAATGAAGCGCGTCAAGGCTTAACGCACGCGCAAAGCAAGGCCACGGCTGGGGACGGTATCGGCCTCGCCAGGCATCGAGACGTAGGGACGTGTTTCCTCAATGCGGACGACCAGGCCTTGCGCCTCGAGTTCGGCGATGCGCGCGGGAAAGCCCTGATCCCACAACGTGTTCTTGACCGTCAGCACGATCACTCCGCCCGGCCGGCAGATGCGGATCAGTTCGTCCAAACCGTCGGCGCCGACATGACCCGAGGTGAACACACCGGCCGAGATGATGCCGGCATAGGTGTCGTTGGGAAAAGGCAGGTCACCGCCGAGTGCCAGGCAATGCAGCGCCGAATAGACGCCCTTGCGCGCGGCCTGATCCAGCATGCCCTGTGAGATGTCGAGCGCCTCGACCTGGGGATAGCCGGCAATGTCGAGCCATTCGCCGATCAGCCCGGTACCTGCCCCGGCGTCGAGCAGCGGGGCTGAACCGCGCGGCAGATGGCGGGCCAGCAAGGCAAGGCAGATCGTCGGGTGGCGGTAGCCGGCGGTCGACATATCGGCGTCATAAGTTTGCGACCACCTGTCATAGAGTGCCGCTACCTCTTCCGGGCGCTTGGCCGCGTAGGCCTCGCCGAGCGCGCCTTGATGTTTGCCGTCCGTCACGTGTCCACAAACTCCCTGTCTTGCCGGGATGATAGCCAAACGGCGAAAATTGTGGAACCGTTGTCGCAAAGAAATAGCGCGTGGGGACGCAGGCATGGTGACAGACGAGGCGCGGGCAAAACTTGCCGCCATTCCGGTGCTGGCTGGCTACACCGGGCCGCTGGAACGGCTTGGCGGCCTCACCAACCTCGTCTTCAAGGCCGGCGATTACTGCCTGCGCATTCCGGGCAAAGGCACCGAGGAATACATCAACCGCGCCAACGAAGCGGTGGCGGCGCGCCAGGCGGCGAAGGCCGGCGTCAGTCCCGAGGTGCTGCATGCCCATGCCGCCACGGGCCTGATGGTGACGCGCTACATCGCCGATGCCGAGACGATGTCGCCGGAGAAATTCAGGGAGCGGCAGGGCAGTCCGGCCCGGGCGGCCGAGGCCTTCCACAAGCTGCACGCGTCCGGCGCGGTGTTCCCCTTCCGCTTCGAGCTGTTTTCGATGATCGACGGCTATCTCAAGGTGCTGTCGACCAGGGATGTCGCCCTTCCCGCCGGCTATCATGACGTGGTGCGCGCGGCCGGCAGCGTGCGTTCGGCCCTGGCCGTCCATGCCTTGCCCCTCGTCGCCTGCCATTGCGATCCGCTGTGCGAAAATTTTCTCGATACGGGCGAGCGGATGTGGATCGTCGACTGGGAATATTCCGGGATGAACGACCCCCTCTGGGACCTCGGCGATCTCAGCGTCGAAGGCAAGTTCGACGCGGCCCAGGACGAGGAGTTGATGCGCGCCTATTTCGGTGGCGAGGCGAAGCCGGCGGAGCGCGGCCGCGTCGTCATCTACAAGGCGATGTGCGACTTGTTGTGGACGCTGTGGGGGCTGATCCAGCTCGCCAACAACAATCCGGCCGACGATTTCCGCGCCTATGCCGACGGCCGCTTCGCACGCTGCAAGGCGCTCATGGAGACAGAGGAATTTTCGCGGCACCTTGCTGCGGTACGCCAGGGCTAAAGCGCGGCATTGGACACCCGAAATCCGGGCCCTACGGCATGTCGCGGCGAATAGGATTCGCCGCGACATGCTGTAGGATTCTGGTTTTATGCATGTCGTTGTCCCGGAACCGAGGACACTTCCGGGCGACATGCATTAGTTCACACCCTTCGGCACGTTCTCCGGCGGCACCGTGGTGTCGACCACTTTTTGGCGATGGAAGATGAACAGGCCGGCCAGAACGATGATGCCGGAGCCGATCAGGATACGCGGGCCGGGAACGTCGCCGAAGAACGCCAGCCCGAACACCACCGCCCACAGGAGCAGCGTGTAATGCAGCGGCGCCAGCGTCGAGGCTGGTGCCAGTTTCAGCGCCCGCGTGATCATCAGATGCGCACCGCAGGAGACGATGCCGAGCAGCAGCATGGCGCCGAAATCAAGAGCCGACGGCGTCTGCCAGGCACCGATGGTCAGCACGCCGCCAACCAACAGCGTGCCGATCGTCTGCCATGTCACCAGATTGGTGTCGCTGGTGCCGCGCAGGCGCCGGTTGAGGATGATGGCGAATGCGAAGGCAAGGCTGCCGACAAGCGCGAAACCCGACGACAGCGAAAACGCAGCAGAGGAGGGTTTCAGCATGATCACCACGCCGCAGAAGCCAAGCAGGATCGCCACCCAGCGGCGCCAGCCGACCTTTTCGCCAAGCAGGAAATGCGATAGCGCCGCCACATAGATCGGGCCAGCCATGTAGAAGCTCATCACATCGGCAAGCGGCAGAAAGACGACGGCGGCGTAGAACAAAGCGGTGTCCAGCGTCGTCGCCACCACGCGCAGGACCTGCAGCCCGGGCCGTTCCATCTGGAACAGTCTGCCAGCGCCCTGGTTGGCGATCATCGGGCCGAGCACGATGAAGGCGCCGATAGAGCGGATCAGCACCACCTGGCCGACGGAAAAGCTGGTGACCAGCCATTTGCCCATCGCGTCGTTCAGCGCAAACAGAAAGTCGCCCGCCAGCATCAGCAGGATGCCGGCCAGAAGCACATTCCTGACCATCGAATTCCGGGCGACGGGCTCAACCATGCCCGGCTCCTAGACTCAAGCGCCAACTTTGACGAGTGGGAATCGAAGAAACGGTAAGACCAGCCGCGGGAATCGGCTGTATCTACCCGGATTTGTGCCGCCGGTTCACCTGCGACGGCCTGCCGGAGATCGAAAGCCTGGTATCCTGCCTTGTCCGCTCCGCCACCACCTTGCCCCTGGCGATGACGCAGATGCGCTCGGCGCGCAGGCGCAGGGCCTCGATCGGATTGCCGGCATCGAGGATCACCAGGCTGGCGCGCTTGCCGACAGCCAGGCCAAGATGATCAAGGCCCATGATCGCGGCGTTGACGTTGGTGACCATGTCGAAGCAGCGCGCCATGTCAGCGGGGCTCGACATCTGGGCGACATGCAGGCCCATGAAGGCGACGTCGAGCATGTCGGCGGTGCCCAGCGAATACCAGGGATCGAGCACGCAATCCTGGCCCCAGCCGGCACGGATGCCCAGCGCCTGCATTTCCTTGACCCGCGTCATGCCACGCCGCTTCGGGAACGTGTCGTGACGGCCCTGCAGCATGATGTTGATCAGCGGGTTGGGTATCGCCGAAACCCCGGCCTCGGCGATCAGCGGCAACAGTTTCGAGACGTAGTAATTGTCCATCGAATGCATGGAGGTGAGGTGCGAACCGGCCACCCTGCCCTGCAGGCCGAGGCGCTGCGTTTCATAGGCCAATTGCTCGATGTGACGCGACAGCGGGTCATCTGTCTCGTCGCAATGCAGGTCGACCATGAGGCCGCGTTTTGCCGCGATCTCGCACAATTCGGTCACCGAGCGCCTGCCGTCGGCCATGGTGCGCTCGAAATGCGGAATGCCGCCGACGATGTCGACCCCCATGTCCAGCGCGCGCATGGTATTTTGGCGCGCCGTCGGCGAGCGATAGAACCCGTCCTGCGGGAAGGCCACCAATTGCAGATCGATATAAGGGGCGACGGTCTTCTTGACCTCCAGCAGCGCCTCGACCGCCAGCAGCCTGTCGTCGCAGACGTCGACATGGGTGCGGATGGCGAGCAGCCCCATCGACACCGCCCAGTCGCAATAGGCGAGCGCCCGATCGCGCACCGCTTCGTGCGTCAAGAGCGGCTTCAGTTCGCCCCACAGCGCAATGCCCTCGAGCAGCGTGCCCGACGCGTTGATGCGCGGAAGACCATAGGAGAGCGTGGCGTCCATATGGAAATGCGGATCGACGAAGGGCGGCGACACCAGATTGCCACGGGCGTCGACCTCGGTCCGCGCGGAACCCTCGAGCTTCGGCTCGATCGCCGCGATCGTCTCGCCGCTGATGCCGATGTCGGCAATGCCGCCATCCGGCAGCGTGCCGCCACGAACGATTAGGTCGAAATCCATCTCTCATCATCCCGCTTGAAGAATCACAGTTTTATCGTGTCTCAAAACACAGCCTGCCGCAGCGGTTTCTTTCCATGGCGGCAAAGGTTCCCTCCGGCGGCAACTCCCTCTATAAGCCGCCTTCGTCGTCCCGGCATCAAGGATCAGCCGTTGTTCCGCTTCTTCCGCTCGACGGAAAACCAGCGCCTCGTCGCAAGGCTGCTCCGGGAATCGTTCCGGCAGCACAGGGCCGGCTACGCCGCCGCCATCCTGTCGATGCTGGTGGTGGCCGGCATGACGGCCGCCAGCGCCTGGATCCTGCGCGAAATCACCAATGAATTCGTGATCGACAAAAGGGTCGATCGCGTCAACATGATTGCCGTGGCGGTCGCCGCGATCTTCATCGTCAAGGGCATCGCCAACTTCGTCCAGGCCTACTTCATGAGCCGGGTCGGCAACGCCATCATCGCCGAACGGCAGCGCAAGATCTACGACCGCATCCTGGCGCAAGGCATCGAATTCTACCACTCGACCTCGTCGTCCGACCTGATCACCCGCATGACCAACAATGCCCAGGCGGCGCGCAACGTGCTTGACCTCATCGTCACCTCCTATGTGCGCGACCTGGTGACGCTGGCTGCCTTGATTGGGGTCATGGTTTGGCAGCAGCCGGCGCTGTCGCTGATCTGCTTCGTCGTCGGTCCGCTGGCCATCTATGGCGTCAACCGCATCCTGAAGCGTGTGCGCAAGTTCGCCGCCATGGAGTTCCGCTCGGTCGGCCAGATCGTCCAGGTGATGCAGGAAACCGCGATCGGCGTGCGCGTGGTCAAATCCTTCAACCTCGAAGGCTTGATGCGCAAGCGCATGTACAGGGCGGTGTCCGACGTCGAGGACCGGGCCAACAACATCGCCGCGCTGGAAGCGGTGACCAATCCGGTGATGGAAACGCTGGCCGGCCTGGCGATCGCCGGCGCCGTCATGGTCAGCGGCTTACTGGTTCTGAAGGGCGGCCAGATGCCTGGCAACATCATGGCCTTCATCGCGGCGCTGCTGCTTGCCTATGAACCGGCAAAGCGCCTCGCACGTGTCCGTATCTCCCTGGAAAGCGGCATTGTCGGCGTGCGCATGATGTTCCAGTTGGCCGACGAGCCTCTGACATTGGCCGAGAAGCCGGATGCAAGGCCGCTTCATGCCGGACCTGGCGAGATCCGGTTCGACGCCGTCAGCTTCGCCTATCAGAATGGCCCGCCGGTGCTTGACCGGTTCGACATGACTCTTGCGGCCGGCAAGATGACGGCGCTGGTCGGCCCCTCCGGCGGCGGCAAGTCGACGATCCTGAACCTCATCATGCGCCTATATGACCCGAAGAGCGGCAGGGTGCTGCTTGACGGACAGGACATTTCCTATGCCACGCTCGCCTCGCTTAGGGAAAAGATCGCCTATGTCAGCCAGGACACGTTCCTGTTTGCCGGCACGATCATGCACAACATCCGGCTTGGGCGGCAGGATGCGACCGACGACGAGGTGATCGCAGCGGCCAAGGCGGCCAACGCGCATGACTTCATCATCGCGCAGGCGAAAGGCTACGAGACGGATGTCGGCGAGAATGGCGGCCTTTTGTCGGGCGGCCAGCGCCAGCGCATCTCGATCGCCCGCGCCATGCTGCGCAACGCCGAAATCCTGCTGCTGGACGAAGCGACCAGCGCGCTCGACGCCGAATCCGAGGCGCTGTTCCGCGATGCGCTGCAACAGCTGACGGAGGGGCGCACCACGATCGTCATCGCCCACCGCTTGTCGACCGTGCACCAGGCCGACACGATCGTGGTGCTGGAAGCCGGCAAGGTGGTGGAAAGCGGCCCGCACAAGACCCTGCTGGGGCAAGGCGGGCTTTACCAGAAGCTTTATGAGTATCAGCTGATGCCGTGAGGTTTTTTCCTTCTCCCCTTGTGGGAGAAGGTGGATCGGCGCGCAGCGCCGAGACGGTTGAGGGGTGGGTGACGGAGTGCCGTCGGCGCCAAGCTGGAGCACCCCTAATCCGACCTCGCTTCGCGAGGCCCCTTCTCCCACAAGGGGAGAAGGAAGAACCGCCCTTACGCCGGCACGTGCCTCACGGCCCCCTTGTCGGCACTGGTGGCGAAGGCAGCGTAGGCGCGCAGCGCGGTCGTCACCTTGCGCTTGCGCTTTTCCTGCGGCTTCCAGGCGTCCGCGCCCTTGGCCTCCATGGCCGCGCGGCGCGCATCGAGTTCCGCGTCGTCCACGGCGAGGCGGATGGTGCGGTTCGGGATATCGATCTCGATCGTATCGCCCTCCTGCACCAGCCCGATCAGCCCGCCTTCCGCCGCTTCAGGCGAAGCATGGCCGATGGACAGGCCCGAGGTGCCGCCGGAGAAGCGGCCATCGGTGACCAGCGCGCAGGCCTTGCCCAGGCCCTTCGACTTCAGATAGCTGGTCGGATAGAGCATTTCCTGCATGCCGGGGCCGCCGCGCGGTCCCTCATAGCGGATGACGACGACATCGCCGGCCTTGATCTCATTGGCAAGGATCGCCTTGACCGAAGCGTCCTGGCTCTCGAAGACGCGCGCCGGACCGGTGAATTTCAGGATCGACTCGTCGACGCCGGCCGTCTTCACGATGCAGCCGTCGAGCGCCAGATTGCCTTTCAGCACGGCAAGGCCGCCATCTTTCGAGAAAGGCGTCTTCGCCGAGCGGATGACGCCGGTTTCGCGGTTCGTGTCGAGCTCGTCCCAGCGGCGGTCCTGGCTGAAGGCGACCTGTGTCGGCACGCCGCCGGGAGCGGCGAGGAAAAAGTCGCGCACATTCTGGCTCGAGGTGCGCGAAATATCCCAATGGTCGAGCGCTTCGCCGAGGCTGGCGGTATGCACGGTCGGCAGATCGCGATTGAGCAGTCCGGCCTCGTCGAGCTGGCCGAGGATGGCCATGATGCCGCCGGCGCGATGGACGTCTTCCATGTGCACGTCGGACTTGGCCGGCGCCACCTTGCAAAGGACAGGCACCCGCCGCGACAGCCGGTCGATGTCCTCCATGGTGAAGTCGACCTCGCCCTCATGGGCGGCGGCCAGGATGTGCAGCACCGTGTTGGTCGAGCCGCCCATGGCGATGTCGAGCGTCATGGCGTTCTCGAATGCGCCCTTGGAAGCGATGCTGCGCGGCAATGCACTCTCGTCATCCTGCTCGTAGTAGCGCTGGGCGAGATCGACGACGAGATGGCCGGCCTCGACGAACAGACGCTTGCGGTCGGCATGTGTGGCCAGCGTCGAGCCGTTGCCGGGCAGCGACAGGCCGAGTGCCTCGGTCAGGCAGTTCATCGAGTTGGCGGTGAACATGCCCGAGCAGGAGCCGCAGGTCGGGCAGGCCGAGCGCTCGATGACCTTGACATCCTCGTCGGAGATCTTGTCGTCGGCAGCGGCCACCATGGCGTCGACCAGGTCGAGCGCCTGCGTCTTGCCGGCCAGCACGACCTTGCCGGCTTCCATCGGCCCGCCGGAGACGAACACGGTCGGGATGTTGAGGCGCAGCGAGGCCATCAGCATGCCGGGGGTGATCTTGTCGCAGTTGGAGATGCAGACCATGGCGTCGGCGCAGTGCGCATTGACCATGTATTCGACGGAATCGGCGATCAGCTCGCGCGACGGCAGCGAATAGAGCATGCCGTCATGGCCCATGGCGATGCCATCGTCGACCGCGATGGTGTTGAATTCCTTGGCGACACCGCCGGCCTTCTCGATCTCGCGCGCGACGAGCTGGCCGAGGTCCTTCAGATGAACATGGCCGGGCACGAACTGGGTGAAGGAATTGACCACCGCGATGATCGGCTTGCCGAAATCACTATCCTTCATGCCTGTGGCGCGCCACAGGCCGCGGGCGCCGGCCATGTTGCGGCCATGGGTGGTGGTGCGGGAACGGTAGGCGGGCATGTTTTTTCCTTGGTGGCTGGCCGCGCCGGGCGCGGCGGCGCTGAATTTTGATCGCAGGGGTTATAGACGCGCAACTATGGTCTGGCCACAATTTTGCAATGCGCCAGATTCTCCAGGAAAATTTGGTGCCATTGTCGGATCGGGCGTCTCACGGCCGTCCTTGGGCAGACGGCAAGAAATGGCGCCTTTCCGGGAGCCAGCCGTTTCATTGTGGCAGCAAGACGCAACCGAGGAGCACGACATGCAAAAGATCACCACCTTCCTGTGGTTCGACGACCAGGCCGAAGAGGCCATGAACCACTACGTATCCATCTTCAAGAATTCGAAGGTGCTGAGCGTCACGCGCTGGCCGCAGGGCCATGCTTCGGAAGGCAAAGTGCTGGTGGCATCGTTCGAGCTCGACGGTGTGCAGTTCCAGGCGCTCAATGGCGGCCCGCAGTACAAGTTCACGGAGGCCATGTCGCTCTCGATCGACTGCAAGACGCAGGACGAGGTCGATCATTTCTGGAGCAAACTAACCGAAGGCGGCGGCGAACCCGGCCGATGCAGCTGGCTGAAGGACAAGTTCGGTGTTTCCTGGCAGGTCGTGCCGGAGCAATTGCCGCGACTGCTTCAGGACCCTGACAGGGCCAAGGCCGGCCGGGTGATGTCAGCGATGATGCAGATGGGCAAGATCGATATCGCCAAATTGGAGGCGGCGGCGAAAGGGTGATCGTAAGTGAGTAGTGAGTAGTGAGTAGTGAGTAGTGGATCACTACTCACTACTTACTGCTCATTAGAATCACGCCGCTTTGTCGCGAACCTGATAATCCTTGATCGTGGCGAAGCGGATCGCTTTCCAGCGCTCGGCTTCGTAGTTCAGCGAGAAGGCGTGCTGGGCGAGGAAGACCGGGTCGTTGTCGAGGTCGCGGGCGATGTCGCCCCGATGCGCCTCGATGAAGCGAAGCACCTCGGCCTTCTCATCGGCCGAGATCCAGCGGCAGACCGAAAAGCGCGACATCTCGAATTCGACGGGCAGCGTGTATTCGAAGTTCAGCCGCTCTTTCAGCACATCGAGCTGCAGGGCGCCGACGACGCCGACGATAGCCGGTGAGCCGTCCTCGGGCGAAAACAGCTGCACCACGCCTTCCTCGGCCATCTGGTGCAGCGCTTCCTTGAGTTTTTTCGCCTTCATCGCGTCGCCGAGGCGGACACGACGCAGGATTTCCGGGGCAAAATTCGGCACGCCGCGAAACAGGATTTCCTCGCCCTCGGTCAGCGTGTCGCCGATGCGCAGCGTGCCGTGGTTGGGGATGCCGACGACATCTCCGGCGAAGGCTTCGTCGGCGGTGACACGGGTGCGGGCGAAGAAGAATTGCGGGGCCGAGAGGCTCATCGGCTTTCCCGTGCGCACCAGCTTAGCCTTCATGCCGCGCTCGAGCTTGCCCGAGCAAACGCGCACGAAGGCGATGCGGTCGCGGTGGTTGGGATCCATGTTGGCCTGGATCTTGAAGACGAAGGAGGTCATTTTCTCCTCCGTCGCCTCGATGGTGCGGGTGTCGGCCTCCTGCGCGCGCGGTGGCGGGCCAAAGGCGCCAAGCGCCTCGATCAGGTCGCGCACGCCATAATTGCGCAGCGCCGAGCCGAAATAGACCGGTGTCAGATGGCCCTCGCGAAAAGCGTCGATGTCGAGCGGACGGCAGGCTTCGCGCGCGAGCTCCAGTTCCTCGATGAAGGGCTCGCGCTCGTTTTCCGGCAGCAGGCCGGCAACGCGGTTGGAATCGGGACCGTTGACCGGCGTGCGTTCCTTCTCGTCGTCGCCCTTGCGCACGGCGTTCAGCGCCAGGTGATAGGTGCCGGAAAAAGTCTTGCCACGGCCAATCGGCCAGGTGATGGGTGCGGTGTCCAGCGCCAGCTTCTGCTCGATCTCGTCCAAAATCTCGAACGGATCGCGGCTTTCACGGTCCATCTTGTTGACGAAGGTGATGATCGGGATGTCGCGCAGCCGGCAGACCTCGAACAGCTTCAGCGTGCGCGGCTCGATGCCCTTGGCGGCATCGATGACCATGACGGCCGAGTCGACCGCCGACAGCGTGCGATAGGTGTCGTCGGCGAAATCCTCGTGGCCCGGCGTGTCGAGCAGGTTGAAGACGTTGTCCTCATACTCGAACGTCATCACCGAGGTGACGACCGAAATGCCGCGCTCGCGCTCGATCTTCATCCAGTCGGAACGCGTCTGGATGCGGTCCTTCTTGGCCTTGACCTCGCCGGCAAGCTGGATGGCGCCACCGAACAGCAGCAGCTTTTCGGTTAGCGTCGTCTTGCCGGCGTCGGGGTGGGCGATGATCGCGAAAGTGCGGCGGCGCGCCACTTCCTCTGGAATAATTTCGGGCATTCTCTTGGGATTTCCGTGTGACAGGCCGGGCTTCTAGCAGCGCAGCGCCGGGCTGTCGACCGGTCCGGCGGCGTGAACGCCGCCGGTTGCATGGCTTGGTTCAGGCGGGTTCGTTCATGCGGCCCGCCTGAACGACCACCGGAAGCCAGCCGGCGATAGCGCTGCCGATCGTGTCGGCATGATCCTCCTGCAGGTAGTGCGCGCCAGGCCCGAGATCGATGAGACGGCAATTCTTCAAGTTGGCCGCGAATTCGCGTGCGGCCTGCGGTGAGACAAGCGCGCCTGGATCGCCGGCGAACAGCAATTTCGGATAGGTGGACAGCCGCAGCGCCCGATGGTCGTGTTCGCTGATGGCGGCGACGTCGGCGGGCTGGCCCTCGATCGGCAATTCCCGGGGCAGACGCAGCACCGGCCTGCGTGATCGCGGCGTCGGGAACGGCGCCCGGTAGACGGCCATCTCTTCGTTGCTCATTGTGCGCAGCACCGAGGCCGGCAGCAATTTTTTGACGAAGACATTGTCTTCCAGGACCAGCTTCTCGCCGATATCGGGCGTACGCAACGCCTTGAACATTTCGCGAGCTTGCGGACGCTGGTGAAAGTCCTCCCAACGCTCGAAGGGCCGGATGAACTCCATGAAGGCGAGGCCGAGAACGCGGCGCGGCCACCGCGCCGCAAGATGGAAGGCCAGGGCAGTACCCCAATCCTGGGCGACCAGAACCATGTCCCTGATGTCGAGCGCGTCGAGAAAGGCGTCGAGGTAGCGGACATGGTCGAAGAAGCGATAGTCGATATCGGGCTTGCCGGATTGGCCATAGCCGATCAGGTCGGGCGCGATGCAGCGCCCGAACGGCGCCACGTGCGGGATGATGTTGCGCCAGATATGCGACGAGGTCGGATTGCCATGCAGGAACAGCACGGTCGGACCGGACGCGCCGGCCTCGACAAAGGACATGGTCGAATCGAGGATGGCGATTTGCGAACGTCTCGCTGCGGCGACGCCCGCCTGAGGCATGTCGGCGTTCGAAGTCATGGGATCGGCTCCTTTCCAAAGACTGTACTGAAGATGATCTTCTTGAACCGCTCGAGCGGCTCGGGGCTACGCTCGACTTTCATACGCAGCATGGCGCCTTGCCAGGACGACAGCAGGAAGTCGGCAAGGTCCTCAGCGTCGAAGGCTCTCGTGATGTCACCGGTCGCCTGGCCTTCGGCGATGCAGGCAGCGAAGGGCTGACGCCAGCGCTCGAAGATCGCGACCAGCCGCAGGCGCAGCGGTTCGCTGTGCACGGCGGTCTCAAGACTGAGATTGCCGATCATGCAGCCGCGCGCCCAATCATGCGCCTCAAGCTTCGAGGTGATGAGATCGAGATAACGGCGCAGCCTGCCGACAGGCGGGGTCCCATCCTGCGCCAGCGCTGTTTCGACCAGTCCGCTGACGTAGGCGAAATAGCGGTCGACCACTTCGCCAACAAATTGCTCCTTGGAGGCAAAATGGTTTGTGAAGGAGCCCGGCCGGGCGTGAGCCGCGGCGACGATGTCGCGCACGCCGGCGGCGGCATAGCCCGAGTCCCAGATGGTCTGGAAACCGGCATCGAGGAGTTTTTCGCGGAGTGATTGTCGAGCCATGGCCATATAATACGTACGTACGTATTGATGTCAAGCTGCCTTTTTTACGGCATTCGATGTTGGCAAGCGGCGGACAGGATGGCACTTGGATGACATGTCACCCTTGGATCAGGAGCGAAGATGAGCGCCGGCAAACAAGTGATCGTCATCGGCTTGGGCATCATCGGTGCGTCGATTGCCTGGCACCTGACCAAAGCGGGCGCCCAGGTAACGGTCGTCGCCGACAGCGAGGCCGGGGGTGTCGCGACGCCCAATTCCTTTGCCTGGATCAATGCCAGCTGGGGCAATCCGGAGCCTTATTTCCGGCTGCGCAGCCGCGCCATGGCCGAATGGTCTCGGTTGGCGAGAGACCTGCCCGGCCTGCCGCTCAACTGGTGCGGCGGCCTGTGCTGGGATCTATCGGCGGCGGATATGGAAACCTATGCCGCGGAGCACTCAGCCTGGGGCTACGGCATCGAGCGCGTCGACCGTGCCGGCGCGGCGCGCATCGAGCCGAATCTCGCCGAACCGCCGGATTTCGCTTTGCATGTCGCCGAGGAAGGTGTTGCCGAGCCGGTCGCAGCCACCAAGGCCCTGCTGGCCGATGCCGAACAGCGCGGCGCGCGCATCCGTTCCAGTACGGTCATGGCGCTGATCCAGACCAATGGCAGGATAACCGGCGTGGGCACATCGCATGGGCTGATTGCCGCCGACGAGGTGGTGATCGCGGCAGGCGTCGGCTCGCCGGACATTGCCGCGACCGCCGGCATCAACCTGCCGATCGAGACCCCGCCCGGCCTGATCGTCCATTCGCGGCCATACAAGAAGCTGCTCAACGGACTGGTGCTGGCCGAGCGGCTGCACATGCGCCAGACGGCGGAAGGCCGTATCATCGCCGGCTCGGACTTCGGCGGCGCCGATCCGGGGATGGATGCCAAAGCCACCGCCCGCGCGTTGTTCGCGGCCACGAAAGCCATGTTGCGTGACAGCGACGGACTTGAGCTGGATTTCCACACGGTCGGCTACCGGCCGACACCGATCGACGGCTTTCCGATCATCGGCCGCGCCGAGGGCATGAATGGCGTCTACATCGCGGTCATGCATTCCGGCATCACGCTGGCGCCGGCCGTCGGCCTGTTCGCCACGCGCGAAATCCTTGGCGGCGAGCGCGACCCGCTGCTGGCGCCTTACGGACTCTCGCGCTTCGCTCAATAGCCGGGCGGACGACTGAAGCCGCCGGTCAAGGGTGCCATCCCCTTGCCCACGGCGAGCAGCCGCGCCTCCGACCAGCGTCCGCCGACAAGCTGCAGGCCGATCGGCAGGCCGTCGCTGTCCTGCCCGCAAGGTATCGAAAGCGCCGGGTGGCCGCTGTAGTTGAAGACGGCTCCGTAGGCTGGCAGCATCCAGTAGCTCTGGTCCTTGCCGTCGACTTTGATCGCAGTGCCCGGCGCACAATGCGGGAATGCCGTGGTCATGGCGACCGGGCAGAGCAGCGCGTCCCAATCCTCGAAAAAACGGTCCCAGGCGAGAATGGATTTGTCGCGGCGGGCCAGTGCCTCGAACCAGCGCGAGACCGATGCCGGCTCCTCCGGCGGTTCCTGCTGCGCCGCCTCCATCATCATGCCGATCAGCGCGCCGCCCTGGGCGAGATCGTCGTGCAGGTCGAGCTTGGGCAGTTTCGCGTCCTCGATGATGGCGCCGGCGTCTTGCAGTCGTCTTGCGAGATTTTCGACCGCTGCACTGATGCCGCCGGCCACTGGGAACCCGGGAAAGGAGGGCGCGAAAGCGATGCGCAAAGTTTGGAGGTCGAGCTTCGGCATGGCCTCGACCGACACCGGCGCAAGGTCGGTGTCGCGGTCGTCCGGGCCGGCGATGATCCGATAGATCAACGCCAAATCGTCGATGCTGCGCGCCAGTGGGCCGAGACAGGACATCAGCCGCACGCTACGCGCCGCACCGCCTGGATCCGGAAAGGCGCCGGCCAGCGAAACGCGATGTTCCGTCGGCTTCAGACCGTAGACGCCGCAGAACGCCGCGGGAAGGCGGATCGAGTCCTGCATGTCGGTGCCGATGTCGAACGGTGTCATGCCCGTGCAGACGGCGGCAGCGGCGCCGCCGCTGGATCCGCCCGAGGTGCGCTGGAGATTCCAGGGATTGCTGGTGCGGCCGAACAGCGGATTGTCCGATTGCCAGTCGGAGAGCATGGTGGCGACATTGGTCTTGGCCATCAGCACACCGCCGGCTGCCTTCAACCTGTTAACGACCGGGCTGTCCTCTTTCGCCACATAGTTGGCGAAGGGCGGGAAGCCTACCGTGGTTTTCATCCCAGATGTCTCGTGCATGTCCTTCAGCGTGAAGGGGACGCCGTGCAGCGGCCCAGGTGTGGCACCGCGCGCCAGTGCCGCGTCGGCCTTCCCGGCACGCTCGCGAGCCCCTTCCCTGTCGAGCGAGATGACAGCGTTGACGGCAGGATTGTGCCTGTCGATCTGCGCGAAGTGGGCGTCGAGCGCTTCGACGGCGGAGATTTTGCGCACGGCGATGGCGGCGGCGAGATCGGTGGCTGTGGAAAAGGCAAGGTCCATGATCGAGGCTCCGGCTTGCTGCCGCCTGCCCGTCAAGATGGCGGACAGCGGCGTGGCTTCAAGCAGAGTTGAGCATTCATTGGAGGCCCGCGCTTGATTGGGATTGCGTTGAGGTCGGCACTCTACGGCGCCCCCCTCTGTCCTGCCGGACATCTCCCCCACGGGTGGGGAGATTGGCAGCGTCGGCTCCGGCGCCTTTTCTTCAACGCTGAAAATTGGCGAAAGCCGTCGTGGTATCCGATCTCCGCCCTCGTGGGGGAGATGTCCGGCAGGACAGAGGGGGCGCTGTCCCACGACGTTAACCAGATGCACGAAAGTGAGGTTACCCAACCAGCGCCAGCTTCGCCGCAACCGGCGCAAACGGACGAATGTCGATGCCGTCCCTTGTCATGGTGACGAAGCTCGATGGCGGGATCGCCTGCCAGTCGCCGCCTTCGCGATCGAAGGGTTCGGAAACGATGCAGCGGCCAGCGCCCTTCCGGAAGATGGACGTGTAGAGCGTCGGCGCCTGGACGTCGGTGGCATAGCGTACCGCATACAGCGCCTGTCCGTCGGAGAAGGCGGCGGTCAATTTCAGCGCCGGCTCGAGACCAGCGCGGCGCGAGGCTTCGAGCACGCGGGAGGTGGCGCGGGAAACGGCACCTTGCGGGTCGGACGAAAGCCCTTCGTCGATCATGAGCAGAAAAAACAATTCGGAATCGGTGGTGCCTTCGCGCTGGTCGAAGACGGCGTCGGACAGCGAGTTCTCCAGCGCGCGGCGGATCTTCTCGAAACCGCCGATCTGGCCGTTGTGCATGAACGACCAGCGGCCGGAGATGAACGGATGGCAATTCATGCGGCTGGTGGCGCCGCCGGTCGAGGCCCGCACATGGGCGAGAAACAGGCCGGATTTGATCTGCCGGCACAGGCTCTTCAGGTTGGGATCGGACCACGCCGGCAGGATGTCGCGGTAGAGACCGGGCTCCGGCCGGTCGCTGTACCAGGCAAGGCCGAAACCATCGCCATTGGTCGGCGACTTCGCTTCCTGGGCGCAGTGGCTCTGGGCGATCAGCGAATGACAGGGCGCCGTGAGGATGTCTTCGAGAAAGACCGCTTCACCGAGATAGGCGGCCCACCGGCACATTGCTTCCGTCTTCCTTCAGGCGCGATCCGGAAGAGCAGCGGGCTCGTTGATCGCGTGTGTGCCTCTGTTGTGCGTCCGCTCGTAGAGCTCGCGAATGATTCGGCTGGCGGTAGTCTCAAAGAGAAATGGCAAGAAAGCGTGAACAAATGCTGCTGCCGCCGCCATCAGCAGGCGCGACGAAAACCATGCGGCGAAGGCCATATGGCCGAAATAGGTTTCGCCGACCTTGGCCGGATGAGAGGTAAAAATCCTTGCGACCGACATGCTGGTTCCCCTTCAGCGTTTGCGTTCCGATATGAGTATCCTGACACGCCTCACCGGTTCATTGGTCCCAAAATATCCTTGTATTTTGCAATTTCATGGGACAAGTATCCCACATGACACTGGCAATCGACGAAATTGATCGGAAATTGCTCGCCGAACTGCAACGCGACGGCACCTTGTCGGTCGACCAGTTGTCGGAGCGGGTGGCCTTGTCGCGCAATGCCTGCTGGCGGCGCGTCAAGCGGCTGGAGGAAGCTGGCGTCATCACCGGCCGCGTGGCGCTGGTCGATGCCGAGAAGCTCGGGCTTGGCCTTTCGGTGTTCATCCTGATCCGCACATCCAACCACGACCCGGACTGGCTGCAGAAATTCCGCGCCGCGGTGGCGGGCTTGCCCGAGATCATCGGCGTCTACCGCATGTCCGGCGATCTCGACTATGTGCTGCGCGCCCGCGTCGCCGACGTGAAAGCCTATGACCGACTCTACCAGCGGCTGATCGCCAAGGTGGCATTGTCGGATGTTTCCGCCTCCTTCGTCATGGAGGAGATCAAGGAGACGACGGTGGTTCCGATGGAAGTGCGTTGAGCCGTCCTCAGGCCACAGTGATGCCCGAAAGAAAGCCGTTGATAGCCCTGCGGTCGAGTTGACCGAATCGGCAATCGCGCCGATAGGATCGATTTTATGCGCGCAGCCCTTCAAACACCTTCCGTCATCGGTCCGACCGTCGGCTTCGTCAGGTTGCCGCATGGTGAGGGTCTTCCGCTTCCCGCTTATGAAAGCGCCGGCGCCGCCGGCATGGATTTGCGCGCGGCGGTGCCCGAAGACCGGCCGCTTCTGATCCTGCCGGGCAAGCGCGCCTTGGTGCCGACCGGGCTGATCCTGGAAATTCCCGAGGGCATGGAGGGCCAGGTGCGGCCACGCTCGGGCCTTGCCTTCAAACATGGCCTCACCGTCCTAAATTCACCCGGCACGGTCGACAGCGACTATCGCGGCGAGGTGAAGGTGCTGCTGGTCAATCTCGGCGACGAGGACTTCGCCGTGACGCGCGGCATGCGGATCGCCCAAATCGTTTTCGCCGCCGTGACGCAGGTGGCGGTGGAAGAGCGTTCGCTGGCCGGCGGCACGGCGCGCGGCTCGGGCGGATTCGGATCGACCGGCACCGCCTGATGCATGGCTGTGTTTCGGCATATCGAACCGATTTGTCGCGTAGACTGATCCAATATGACTGAAACACGGCCACTGCCAAAGCTCGTCATCTTCGACTGCGACGGGATCCTGGTCGATACCGAGAACCTCGCCAACCGGCGCCTTGCCGAATGGCTAAGCGCGACCGGCTATCCCGCGACCTTCGAATATTGCCGCAAGAACTTCTCCGGCCGCAGCATGGTGTCAGTGCAGAAAGAGATCGAAGAGACGACCAACGTCAGGCTCGGCGCCGATTTCGTCGAGCGCTGGAATGCCGGCCTGCCGGATCTGTTCGCCCATGGCGTCGAGGCGATCCCTTATGTCCGGGAGTTCATCGAGGCGGTCCGCGCGGCCGGCATCGCCTATTGCGTCGCCACCTCGGCAAGGATCTCCAAGATGCACATAACCCTTGGCCAGACCGGGCTGTTGCCGCTGTTCGAACACGCCATGTTCAGCGCCACCATGGTATCGCGCGGCAAGCCGTTCCCCGACCTGTTCCTGCACGCCGCCAGGACCATGGGCTTCGCGCCCGCCGACTGCATTGTCATCGAGGACAGCGTCGCCGGCACACAGGCCGGCATCGCCGCAGGCATGCGGGTGTTTTCCTATCATGGCGACCCCTATACCGACCGCGACGGCCTGATCCAGGCCGGCGGTATCCTGTTCGATGATATGCGCGAACTCGCCGGGCTGGTGCCGATCCACTGATTCGCCGGCCGTGTAGGCCGGGATAACGACATGCATAAAATCAGAAGCTTACAGCAGGTCGGGCGAATCCTATTCGCCGCGACATGCTGTAGCTGCGCGGCCCGGCAAGTCATGTTAGCTTCGCGGCGCTTGGGGTGAGGGGACGATATCAAGCATGTCAGGATTTTTGCATCGGCTCGTCCTTGCCTGCCTGTTGCTGCCATTGCTGTGCGGCGCGGCCGGAGCCCAGGATGCCGCCAGCCCGGACCTCGGCAAACCCATCGCCGGCCGCGCCGATGCGACCTATGCCGATCTCATCAGGATGGTCGTTCCGGATCTGACGGCGAAGGGCGATTATTATGTCGGCTCCTCGCCGATCGAGATGCGGCACATTGCCGGTCCCGACAATGACAGCTCGCCACCAGACGCACCGAGCGTTTTCAGCGCCGGCGTGCTTGGCATCAAAGCCGGCGGCAAGGACCGGCTGGCCATGCTGTTCGACCTCGGCGAGTCGCCCGACAGCACAGAGGGCTATGCGGTGCTGGCGCTTTATGACCTCACCGGCAAACCGAAGCTGCTCGATGCCGTCAATGTGGCGACCGACCGTTTCACCTTCTTTCGCCACCCCGGCAAACTTTCGCTCGGCGCCAGTGACGATGCGCTGATGATCTCCAGCACGCATTTCAATTCGAACCAGGGCTACATGTCGACGCCGCTTATCCTGGTGCGAGACGACCGTTTTGAGCTGATCGACCTCATCAACACGTTCGACGAAAATGTCCGTTCCTACCGGCGCTCCCAGGACCTGACCTTCCAGGCTTTGAGCGATGGCTCGCCCTACGCAGCGATCAAGGCGACGATAACCGACAAGACAGTGCCTGGCGAAGAGACTTGCGACGAACCGGCCCAGAAGGCCATGTCGAACGACATTTCCGTAACCTACCGCTGGGACAAGAAAACGGCGCGCTATGTCGCCGATTCCGACGCTTTCGAGAAATTGGCAGCAGACAACGAGAAACGCTTCTGAACCAACCGCATTCGTTTGCCCGGCCACGAACAGCGCGGTAGCATCCGCCCCGACACTCGTCATGGGGGAGCATTCATGGACAAGGGCAAGATTTTTCGCGACCTGCATGCCTCGACCTTCGTCATGCCCAATCCCTGGGATCCGGGCACGACGAAGCTGCTTGGCTCCTTCGGCTTCAAGGCGCTGGCCACGACCAGCGCCGGCTTTGCCTTTTCGCGCGGCTTGCCGGACGGAGCCGTGAGCTTCGACCAGATGATCCATCATTGCCGCGAGGTGACGGCCGCGACCGAACTGCCGGTTTCGGCCGATCTCGAGAAGGGCAAGGGCGACAGCGCCGAGCAGGCCGCCGAGACCATTTTCGCGGCGGAAGCCGCCGGGCTTGCCGGCTGCTCGATCGAGGACCACACCGGCGATCCGGACAAGCCCATCTATGAGTTTTCGCACGCGGTCGAGCGTGTCGCCGCCGCGGTGGAGGCGGCGCGGGCGCTGAAGCGCGACTTTGTCTTCACGGCGCGGGCCGAGAATTTCCTCTGGGGCAAGTCCGACCTCGACGACACGATCAAGCGGCTGCAGGCTTTCGAAAAGGCCGGCGCCGACGTGCTCTATGCGCCGGGCATCGGCGACGTCGAGATGGTACGGACCCTGTGCTCGGCGGTCGGCAAGCCGGTCAATGTCATGGCGAAGCCCGGCTTCACCATCGCCGACCTTGCCGTGGCCGGCGTCAAACGGATTTCGCTAGGGCCGTGGCTGGCCAATTTCGCCTACGGCATGCTGGAGACGGCGGCGCGCGAAATCCAGCAGGACGGCACGTTCGGCTTCGCCCGCGCCGCCATGCCGTTCGGCAAGTTGCAGGCGCTGTACGGCAAATCCCAGGGCTAGGACGGGCCCGGATGAACCTTACTGTCGTCGACATGCATACGGGCGGCGAGCCTCTCCGGATCGTCACGGGCGGCTATCCCAGTATTCCCAAGGGCACCATCCTGGAGAAGCGCGCCTATGTGCGCGACCATCTCGATCATTTGCGCAAACTGCTGATCTTCGAACCGCGCGGCCATTACGACATGTATGGCGCCCTGCTGGTCGAGACCGATTTGCCCGGTGCCGACGTCGCCGTGCTGTTCATGCACAATGAGGGTTATTCGACCATGTGCGGCCACGCCATCGTCGCGCTCGGCCGTTATGCGATCGATCAAGGGCTGGTGGCCAAGCAGGAGCCGTTCACCACCGTGAACATCGAGGCGCCGTGCGGCCTGGTCGTCGCCTCGGTCGCGGTCAGCGACGGCAAGGCCGGTTCGGTGTCGTTCGAGAGCGTGCCGGCCTTCCTGTTTGCTGGCGATCAACAGATCGAGCTGACGGAATATGGCAAGATCGGTTTCGATGTCGCCTATGGCGGCGCCTTTTACGCGCTGGCCGACTGTCATCAATTCGGCTTGGAGTTCGGCCGCGACCGCGTGCGCGATTTCGTCGACGCGGCAACCGGGCTGACGAACCGGCTCAAGGCCGAGTTTCCGCTGTCGCATCCTGATCATGATGACCTCGCCTTCCTCTACGGCACCATCCTGACCGATGGAAAGGATGCCTTTTCCGAAGAGGTCACCAGGAATGTCTGCGTCTTCGCCGAGGCCGAGGTCGACCGTTCGCCGACCGGTTCCGGCGTCACCGCCCGGCTGGCGGCCATGCATGCCAAGGGCGAGATCGCCATGGGGCAGACGCGCATTTTCGAGAGCATCGCCGGCTCGCGCTTTTCCGGGGTGGTGGCGCGAACGGCGAAGGCCGGCCCGCACGAAGCGATTGTCGCCCGCGTCGGCGGCCGTGCCTATTATTCCGGACAAGCCGAATTCATTGTCGAACCGGACGACGAGCTGGGGCGCGGCTTTCTCTTGCGCTGAAGGCTCAACCGCGTGCGGGACGGGCCGCTTTCCCGTGCCGAGACCGCCTTGTGCAGATGTACCATCATGGCAGCGGCGAAGAGCGGCGTCAGCAGGTTGAGCAGCGGCACGGCGAGGAAGGCCGCGATAACCAGCCCGGAGAGAAACACCGTGCCGGCATACCGCCTGCGCAGGGCCCTCGCATCTTCCTCCGGGCGAAAGCGCATGGCGGCGAATTCGAAGAATTCGCGTCCGAGCAGGTAGCCGTTGACGATGAAGAAGGCGGCGATGTTGATGCCCGGCACCAGCAGAAGCAGCAAGGCGACGATGTTGCCCAGGATGACGACGCCAAAGAATTTTATCGCCAGCACCAGCGATCGCAATGCCGGCATGGCGCGTCCGGCCGGGTCGCCGGGGTAGCCGGTGCGCTCGACCACTTCGGCGACATCGTCGAGGAACAGGCCGGCGATGACGGCCGTGACCGGCGCGACCAGCAGCGCCATGCCGAAGGCCAGCGCGATGGCGGCGATTAGTCCGCCCAGCCAACCGGCCCAGGACGGTATGCCGGGCAACAATGTCTGGAGCCACGGCAGGGCCAGCCATTCGACAAGGCTGGTCAGGCCGAACCACAGGGCGACCAGCGCCAACAGGGTCAGGCCAAGCGTCTTGATGAACACGGAGCGAAACGGAGGCGAGAGCAACTCCAGGGCCGCGGTGCGGGCAGCGTCGAAAATCACCGTGCTTCACCCCCAGGTCAGCGGACACAGCCACAAGGCAGGACGCTCCCGAGATAGGCAGTGCGGCCCGCGAGCACAAGCGCGGGCCGTTGCCGGCCATCGTATGCTCCAAAGATCTGACTATCGGGCAAAGCCTGGCTTGCGGACCGGTATGGTCATGGCAGCCACGCCGACAACGACAAAACCCATACCGAGCCAAGCCGTGGGACCAAGGCTTTCACCGAGGAACACGGCACCGATGCCGACGCCGATCGGCACGCGCAGATAGGCCTGAGACGTCGTGCCGACCGAACCCAGCGTGTGGATCAGACGGAAATAGATGACGAAAGCCAGTGCCGTCGAAAACACGGACAGGCCGAGCAAAGCGAGGATGGAAGCCCCCGAAGGCGCCAGCGTCCACGGCTGGTCGACCGCCAGGCTGAGCGGCACCAGCATGATCGCGCCGCACAGCATCGAACCGGCGGCGGGAAGCATCGGATCGAGGCCCCTGAAGCCGCGGCCGAAAATGGCGGCGCCCGCATAGCATACGGTCGCCGCGACGATGGCTAGCTGTGCCCAGAGCTGGTGGCCGATGCCGCCAAGCGCCTGCGTGCCGACGATCAGGCAGATGCCGGCAATGCCTGCGCCGACGCCGACCAGCTTGCGCGCCGTCACCGGCTCATGACGGGTGATGAGCGCCGTCAGCAGGAAGGTGAAGATCGGCGAGGTGGCGTTGAGGATGGTGGCAAGGCCGGCGTCGACCGAACGCTCGGCGGCGGCGATCAGCGTGAACGGGACGACGCTGTTGAGGCAGGCCTGGAAGGCGAAGCGGCGCCAGCTTGCCGCGTCGCCCGGCATGGCAAGCCCGCGCCAGCGGATGATGGCGAACAGGATGGCGCCGGCGATCAGGGTGCGGGCAGCAATGAAGGTGATGGGCGGGATGGTCTCGACGCCGATCTTGATGAAGGTATAGGACGCGCCCCACAGCACCGCCAGCACGCCGAGCAACGCCAGGTCGGTGGTCGTATCGCTCTTTGCTGACATGGGCTTGCCGCCTCCGGATCGGGATCGAACAAGCCCTTTTAGGCAACGCCATGGCGAAATGCTTCGGCCACGATCGAATTGTCGTAACGCCTGGGTACAACGAAAACCAACTGCGGGACTGTCTTGCAGGCGCGCAGTCGCGGGCTTCTTCGGCAAAGGACGGGCCTCGCCGCTACGCCGGCAACGACAGAAAATCGGTTGCCAGTTTTCAGGGTCATGCTGTAGACCCGCGCGGGCATGGCGAGAAGCCGGCTCGGGTTTGGCGGAGACATTGATGCCGGATTATGACGTGCTTTGCATCGGCAATGCGATTGTCGACATCATCGCCCAGTGCGAGGAGGACTTCCTCGAGACCAACGGCATCATCAAGGGCGCGATGAACCTCATCGACACCCACCGCGCCGAATTGCTCTACAGCCGCATGGGCCCGGCGATCGAGGCCTCCGGCGGCAGTGCCGGCAACACGGCGGCTGGTGTCGCCTCCTTCGGCGGACGCGCCGCCTTCTTCGGCAAGGTCTCCAACGATGCGCTGGGCGAAATCTACGCGCATGACATCCACGCGCAGGGCGTCGCCTTCGACACCAGGCCGCTCGAGGGCGAGCCGCCGACGGCGCGCTCGATGATCTTCGTCACCCCCGATGGCGAGCGCTCGATGAACACCTATCTCGGCGCCTGCGTCGAACTCGGACCGGAAGATGTCGAGGCCGACAAGGCGTCGGGCGCCAAGGTCACCTATTTCGAAGGTTATCTATGGGACCCGCCGCGCGCCAAGGAAGCCATCCGGCAGACGGCGAAACTTGCGCACGCGGCCGGTCGCGAAGTGTCGATGACCTTGTCGGATCCATTCTGCGTCGACCGCTACCGCGACGAGTTCCTCGACCTGATGCGCTCGGGCACGGTCGACATCGTTTTTGCCAACAGCCACGAGATCAAGTCGCTTTACCAGACTTCGTCGTTCGACGAGGCGCTGGCGCAGATCCGCAAGGATTGCAAGATCGCGGCGGTGACCCGTTCCGAAAAAGGCTCGGTCATCGTACGCGGCGACGAGACCGTGGTCATAAAGGCAACCGCCATCAAGGAACTGGTCGACACGACAGGCGCCGGCGACCTCTACGCCGCCGGTTTCCTGCATGGCTATACACAGGGCCGAGACCTCCAGACCTGCGGCGATCTTGGCTCACTGGCGGCCGGATTGGTGATCCAGCAGATCGGCCCAAGGCCACGGCAGAACCTGCGCAAAGAGGCCGAGCAAGCGGGGTTGTTGTAGAAACGCCTTTCCCTTCTCCCCTTGTGGGAGAAGGTGGCCGCGAAGCGGCCGGATGAGGGGCGTTCCAGCTTGGCACCGACAGGCACTCCGTCCAGCACCCTCAACCGTCTTGGACGACTCACGGGCCTCGCCCGCCCTTCGGGCCCCTCAGGGGAGAAGGCAAGCGCGGACCGCTTCTCACCGTCGCGCAGTTGTCACATACCGCTCCTAAACGCAAATGCGAGCGTGCTGTGACTGACATTTCGGCACGCTAATCAGGGTGTGGAGCAATGCAGGACAGCAACCTGTCGGGTCGCCGCATCGGTTGCCGTCGCGCTTTCCATTTTCCGCCGTAACCATTCAACAACCGGCCGCGGCTGAGGGAGGAGCGCGCGCGGCCCAGAAGACAGATGCATGACCAGATTTCAGACTAAGACGACCGGCATGACGCAGGACGATTTCGCCGACATGGTGGCGGAAAAGGTCGAGCGTGCGCTTGCCCACTATGACGAGGCCATCAACGGCCCGACAATGATCTCGGTCGGCAAGATCGCCGGCAGCATAGCGTCCGCCGTCACCTTGCTGTCGCCCAAGCACCAGCGCGCCATCGACGCCATCCATGCCGACCTTCCCGGCCTTGCCTCGAAATTCGTGCGCGCGCTCGCGGCGGAAGCCGCGCGCCGCAGCGAAG